>JAKALC010000009.1 GCA_021813335.1 bacterium
GCGCTCGATCTCGCGACGCGCATCTTCCGAGGGCGCGAAGGACGGCGGCATCTCGGACACGCGCTCGGTATGATCGTCGGTATGCTCGCGTTCTTCACGGCACTCTATGTAACGCGCACGATACCGCCCGTGCCGCTTGCGCTTCGGGACATCGGCATTTACCACTCGGTCACCCGGGATGCGAGCGGCTATGCCGGAATCTACGAGGCGGCTCCGTGGTGGGCTTTTTGGCAGGCGTCGAGCGACACCTACACAATGACCGCGGGAGGAGGGAACAACGCCTACTGCTTCTCGTCGGTCTTCGCGCCGACGGGGCTCACGACTCCGATCCATCATCGATGGGAATATTTCGATCCTTCGTCGAACCAGTGGATCACGGCGGCGATCGTCGAATATCCCATCACCGGGGGGCTTGAGGAGGGATATCACGGCTACAGCATCAAATCCATCCCCATCATGGGGGAGTGGAGGTGCGACGTCGAAACGGCGCAGAATGAACTCATCGGTCGGGTGTCGTTCACCGCGGTCGAGGGCACGAGCTCGCCCGCGCTCCTTGAGCGCTCGCTGTGAGAGAAATACCGGATCTTTTGGTATAGTCGTACTATGCTGAAGGCGACACTCGAATCCGCGATAGAAAAAGCGCTCGGCGAGCTCGGAGCCGCGGGTGCCGCATTCGTCGTCGAAAGGGCGCCTGCGGGTACGGATGCCGAGTATGCGACGAACGCGGCGCTCAGCGCCGGGAAAAAGGCGGGGATACCGCCCCGCGAAGCCGCAGAGCGGCTTCGCCGCCTTCTCGAGAAGGCGGCGCTCCCGCATATCGAGCGCATCGACATCGCCCCTCCCGGCTTCATCAACTTCGCGCTCGATCGGTCCTACTTCTCCTCCGCTCTCGAAGAGGCGCGCCGCGGGGGAGACGCCTGGGGGCGCAATGAGAGCCGCACGGGCAAGCTCATACTGGTCGAGCACACGCAGCCGAATCCCTTCAAGCCGTTCCACATCGGCCACCTGATGAGCAACACGCTCGGCGAGTCGATCTCCCGCCTTATGAAGGCCTCCGGCGCGTCGGTCCTCGCGGTCAACTACCAGGGCGACGTCGGCCTTCACGTCGCCAAGGCGCTGTGGGGCGTTCTTGAGAAAAAGAGCGATCCGGAAAATATCGAAGCGCTCGGCGCGGCCTATGTCTTGGGCAACGAGATGTATGAGACGGACGAGAAAGCGCGCGCCGAGATACAGGCCATCAATAAGAAGATCTACGAGGGGAAGGACGGCGACCTTATGAAGCTCTACCGGGCGGGGAGGGAAGCGTCGCTCCGGCACTTCGCCGAGCTCTACCGCCTGCTCGGCAGCGAATTCGATCATTATTTCTTCGAAAGCGAAACGTGGGAGAAGGGGTCTGCGCTCGTTATGGAAGGGCTCTCGAAAGGCATCTTCGAGGAGAGCGAGGGCGCCGTCATCTACCGCGGCGAGAAGAAGGGCCTCCACACGCGGGTGTTCGTGACGCGGGAAGGGCTGCCGACCTACGAGGCGAAGGAGGTCGGTCTCGCGCTCGCTAAAATGGAATACAAACCGTTCGATCTTTCCATCACGACGACCGCCGCCGAGCAGCGCGACTACTTCGCGGTCATCTTCGAAGTGCTCGCGGAGCTCCGCCCGGTCCTCGCCGACAAATTCCTTCATATCGCGCACGGTATGATGCTCCTTCCGTCGGGGAAGATGTCTTCGCGGAAAGGGAACGTCGTCACGGGCGAAGCGCTCATCGGCGATATGCTTGCCGCGGCGCGGGAGCGGATGGGGAAACGCGATGTCGCCGCCGATAAGGAGTCCGTCGCGCGCGCGATCGCCGTCGCGGCGATAAAATATTCGATCCTCAAGCAGGGCTCGGGGAAGAACATCGTTTTCGACGCCGAGCGGTCGCTTTCGCTCGAAGGCGACTCGGGGCCGTACCTCCAATACGCGCACACCCGCTGCGCGTCGCTCGCCCGCAAAGCCGCGGGCGAAGGAGTGGAGGCGTCGACGGCGATGCCGACCGCCGCTCCCAGCCTCCCGGAGCGCCTCGTCCCTCTCTTCCCGGATGCGGTCGAGCGCGCTGCGCGCGACTACGAGCCGCACTATGTCGCCCAGTATCTGACCGAGCTCGCCGGCGCCTTCAACAGCTGGTACGCGCAGACGCAGATCATCGACGGCACGCCGGAAGCCGCGTACAAGCTCGCGGTCGCCGAAGCGGTCGGGCAGACGCTCAAGAACGGCCTCTGGCTCCTCGGCATCGCGGCTCCGGACGAGATGTAGTTTGACAGGCGGCCGCGGCCCTGCCACCATTCTCGGCAGATCCTGAACCCGTTCCGTTCTAAGGAGAGACCGCGATGGATATCGTCATCCGCCATGCCGCCTTTGCCGGCGCGCTCCTCGCTCTGTCGTTCGCTCTCGCCAACGCATGCGAAAGCGTCGGCGGAAACGAGGCGGACGGAGACCGCCTCGTCACGAAGACGTTCGTCCGCGATATGAGCCTCATCCTCGCCGATACGGCGGTCGGATTCGCCAGCGGCCTCATCGCCTATGCCGGACTCGATTGTCTTCCGGACCTGAACCGCTTCGCGCTCGGCCTGTCTCTCGGCGCGCTCGTTCTCCTTTTTTCCATCCGGTATCGGCCGCTCGCCGCATACGCCTGGGAGGCGTTCACCGAGGCGGCCGGCTGGTAGAGGCAGCCGCTCCTCTTTCCCCGCACCGCGGGGATTTTTCTTTGGACGCACGCGATATGCTAGTATTTCACAATGGCAGAAAATTCCCCGTCGGCGCGCCCGAAAACCGATCTCGCAAAGCGCGAAGAAGAGACACTGGCCTTCTGGCGGGACCGTTCTATTTTCCAAAAAACGCTTGATAAAAAAGCTCCGAACGGCGACTTCGTCTTCTATGACGGACCGCCGTTCGCGACCGGGCTCCCGCACTACGGGCACATCCTCGCAGGCACCATCAAAGACGCGATACCGCGCTATAAAACGATGCGCGGGTTCCGCGTGCCGCGGCGGTGGGGGTGGGACTGCCACGGCCTTCCCATAGAGAACGAGATAGAAAAACAGCTCGGCCTCAAGACGAAGAAGGATATCGAAGAGCTCGGCATCGAGAAGTTCAACGATGCCGCGTCGAACGCCGTGCTGCGCTATGCCGAGGACTGGAAGAACATCGTCCCGCGCACCGGCCGCTTCGTCGATATGGAGAACGACTACCGCACGATGGACTCGTCGTACACCGAGTCGATATGGTGGGGGTTCAAAAAACTGTGGGGCGACAAGCTCGTCTACAAGGGCTTCAAGTCGATGCACTTGTGTCCGCGCTGCGGAACGACGCTCTCCAACTTCGAGGTCAATCAGGGCTACAAAGATATCACCGATCTTTCGGTCACGGTTAAATTCAAGGTGAAGAAACCGGAAAAGATCGGCCTCTCGGGCGACGTGTACCTCCTCGCATGGACCACGACGCCGTGGACGCTTCCCGGCAATATGGCGCTCGCGGTACTGGACGCAGTCGATCCCTTAAAAGAAGTTGAGAGATATGTTAGTTGGCATGAAAATAATTCGACCGTAATATCCTCCGCCCGCTTCTTTCGGCAGCTTGGGAAAAAGGATTCAGAAATAATCCATTTATTTGGGTCTTCCGATCTTGTCGGCCTCGAGTACGAACCGCCGTACGATTATTACGCCGCCGCCGACATACAAAATAAAGAAAACGCGTGGAAGGTATACGCGGCTTCGTTCGTGGCGACGGACGAGGGCACCGGCATCGTGCATATCGCTCCCGCCTTCGGCGATGACGACTTGGCGCTCGCGCAGCGCGAGCGCATCCCGGTCGTGCACCACGTGGCGGAGACAGGCGTCTTCAAGCCGGAGATCGCGGCGTTCGCGGGTATGCCGGTGAAGCCGAAGGACGACAAGGAGCGCGGCGTCGACCATCAGGACGCCGATGTCGCCGTCATCAAGGACCTCGCGCATCGCGGCCTCCTCTTCGCGAAAGAAAAATTGACGCACTCGTACCCGCACTGCTGGCGCTGCGATACGCCGCTCCTCAATTACGCAGCGTCGTCCTGGTTCCTCAAAGTGGCCTCGTGGAAGGACAAGCTCGCCGCGGCGAACGAAAAGGTCCGCTGGGTGCCGGAGTCGATCGGAACATACCGTTTCGGCAACTGGCTCGCCGAAGCGCGCGACTGGGCCATCTCGCGCTCGCGCTACTGGGGGGCGCCTCTGCCGGTGTGGGGCTGCGCCCAGTGCGACGAAGAGACCGTCGTCGGATCGCTCAAGGAGCTCAAAGAAAAAACGAAGCGCTCGGGAAACCGCTACTTCGTCGTGCGGCACGGCCAGGCGTCGCATATGCTGACCGACGTCTATACGACCGATCCCAAGGGCGAGTCGGGTCTCACCGAGCTCGGCAAGGAGCAGGTCGCCGGGGCGGCGGACGCGATCCCGCGCTCGGGGCCGATCATCCTCCTCTCGTCTCCCATACGCCGCGCACGGGAGTCGGCGGATATTCTTGCCGAAAAGCTCGGCGTCGCGAAAGAGAACATTATCGTCGACGAGCGCCTGCGCGAAATATCGTTCGGCGAATTCGATGGCAGATCGAAGTTCGACTATTACGCGTTTCTCGAGCGCCCCGACTGGTATACAGCGCGCCCCGCAGGAGGGGAGAGTCTTGAGGACGTGAAGGTCCGCTTCGGCCGCGCGCTCTATGATTACGAGTCGCGTTACGCCGACTCGACCGTCGTCATCGTAACGCATGCGGTCGCGTTCACGGCGCTTTCCGCGGTTCTCGAGGGCGCGCGCGGCTCGACCCTCCTCAACACGACGCGCGCGCTTGTCTCGCCGGGCACCGTTGAAGAGCTGCCGTTCGTCCCGCTTCCTGTCAACGAGAAATTCGAGATCGATTTCCACCGGCCGTACATCGATTCAATCCGCCTTGTATGCGGATCCTGCGGCGCGCCGGTAGAGCGCATTCCGGACGTGTTCGACTGCTGGTACGAGTCGGGCTCGATGCCGTATGCGCAGCAGCACTATCTGGGCGAGGGGACGAAGGATTTCGACCCGGCTCGCGGCGCTGGCTACCCGGCGGATTTCATCGCCGAAGGCCTCGATCAGACGCGCGGCTGGTTCTACTCGCTCCTCGTCCTCAATATGGCGCTCTTCGGCGAGGCGCCGTACCGGCACGTCATCGTGAACGGCATCATCCGCGCCGAGGACGGGCAGAAGATGTCGAAGCGCCTTAAGAATTATCCCGACCCTCTCGATGTCATTTCCACGTACGGCGCCGACAGCATCCGGTACTACCTCCTCTCGTCGCCGGTCGTTCGCGGCGAGGACATCAATTTTTCGGAACAGGGAGTCGGCGAGGTGTCGAAGAAGATCATTATGCGCCTCGCCAACGTGCGGTCGTTCCTCGATCTCTATGCGGCGGACGGTACAAAGCTTTCCTCCAAGGAGCTTCGCGCGCAGACGGCGGCCCGCGCCAATCCGCTCGACCGCTGGATACTCTCGCGCCTGGGCGAAACCGTCCGCGCCGTAACGGACGGTTTCGAGTCCTACGAGCTCGATCGCGCGACCCGGCCGATAGGTTCTTTCATCGACGACCTTTCGACCTGGTACGTGCGCCGCTCGCGCGACCGCTTCAGGGATCCGTCGTCGGGAGATTACGGGCACGCGCGGGCGGCGCTGCAATTCGTCCTCGTCGAACTCGCGAAGATTTTGGCCCCGGTTATGCCGTTCTTCGCGGAAGAGCTGTATCAGGGCGTGAAGCCCGCGGACGGAAAAGAGAGCGTGCACCTCGAAGAATGGCCGGACGACCTCGGCGTCGACGAGACGATCCTGAAAGAAATGGCGGAGGTGCGGCGCATATCGTCGCAGGCGCTCGAGATCCGCAGCCGGGACACTATCCGCGTGCGCCAGCCGCTCTCGAAGCTCACGGCGATCTCCGCGCTTCTCGCGGAAAGCCCGTATCGCGACGCTCTGGAGGTCCTCGTCGAAGAAGAGGTGAATGTGAAGAATGCCGTTTTCTTCCCCGGCGATTCGAACGAGGTTATGCTCGATACCGCGCTGACCGACGAGCTTCGCGAAGAAGGGGTGCTGCGCGACGTCGTTCGCGCCATCCAGGAGTGGAGAAAGCAGAACGGTTTTTCTATGTCCGACACGCCGACGCTTGCCGTCGAAGTCGATGCCGCGGGCGAGGCCTTCTTCAAGAAATTCTCCGGAAGCATCGTGGAACAGACAGGCCTCGCGAAGCTCGAGCGCACCGTGTCCGCGACAGAGGGAGGAGCCCCCGGCTTTCCGTTCTCCGTGTCCTTTCTTCCCGCCAAACGATTATGAATGCGCGCCATCCGCTTGTCTCGGTGAGCGGGCTCGTCCTCGCGAAGCGGGAAGCGGGGGAGGCGAATACGCTCGCCGTCATTTTGACGGACCGGCTCGGCCTCGTGTTCGCGAAAGCGCAAAGCGCGCGCCGCGAACGTTCAAAACTCCGCTATGCGCTCGAACCTCTGACCGCGGCGCGCTTCTCTCTGGTGCGCGGCCGCTACGAATGGAAGCTCGTCGGCGCGGAGCGCGCCGTGCGCCTCGCGCCCCGCGCTGCGGCAAGCCGCCGCAGCGCGTCTCGCGTCTCGCGTCTCGTGCTGCGCCTCGTCGGCGGCGAAGAAGCGTCCCCTTCGCTCTACGAGATCGTCGCGCACGGCCTCCGGCGGTTCGCGGATCTCGAGGAAGGAGAAGACGCCGAGATCCTCGAGGCGGTCGTTATGCTGCGCATCCTCTCCTCTTTGGGCTACGTTCCGAGCGCGCCGGAGACCGAGCCGTTCCTCTCCGCCGGTCCCGTTTCGCCTGAACTTCTCTCCCGCGCCGCCGCTTTCCGCGCGCCGCTTGCGCACGCGGTCGACGAATCCTTGCGCGCTTCGGGGCTCTAGGGCGGCGCGCGACTCTGATATACTTTCCCTATGGCCGACAAGAGTTCGGTTGATAAGCTCAAGGAGAAGCTTTACTCGCGCGCCGCGCCGCCCGTCGTGGAGCCTTCGGCGCGAACGCCGCTCTCCCCGCGCCAGGGCGGGCCCATACGCTCCGCCTGGAGCGGTCTGCGCGCGCTCGGCGCCGCGCCGGAAAGCGAAGCGGGCCCCGCGGCCGGCGATCTCCGCGCCGCTCCGCCCGCCCCTCCGCTGTCGGGCTTTCCGTTCGCCCAGGGGACGGGTGGCGGACGCTCCCGGCACCATACGTTCGCGCTGTATTTCCTCTGGGGCTCCGTCGCCTTTTTCGTCATCGCCTCAGGTATCGCCGTCTATATGCTCTTCGGAGGCGGCAACACGATCTCGTCCTCGAACATCGATATG
This sequence comes from bacterium, assembly GCA_021813335.1. GTDB lineage: Bacteria > Patescibacteriota > Minisyncoccia > Phycocordibacterales > SBAW01 > JAKALC01. The sequence goes on from JAKALC010000009.1 coordinate 7,343, forward strand.
CAGATCGTTGCGCCCTCGCTCATCGACAGCGGCAAAAGTATGACCATCGAGTACGTCGTGGGCAACCGCAACTCGGCGCCGCTCAGGGCCGCCGACCTCGTCATCGATTATCCCGACGGGACGCGCGACCCGAACAACACCTCGCAGCCCTTGCAGCATGAGCGCATCACGATCGGCGATATACAATCGGGGCAGCAGGTAAAAGAAACGTCGACGGCGGCGTTCTTCGGCGCGGAGGGCGCGCAAGAGCAGGTCTCCGTCACGCTCGAATACCAGATACCCGGCTCGAATACCATCTTCATCAAGCAATCGAACGTGATGTTCACGATCGGCTCGGCGCCGATACTGCTTTCCGTCGCTTCTCCCTCCGAAGCGATCTCCGGCCAGCCGTTCACGATGGATATCACAATCTCGTCGAACGCGACGACGCCCATTCAGAATGTCGCCATCGAAGCCCAGTATCCGTTCGGCTTCTCCGTCGTCTCGACCTCGCCCGCGGCCGACGTCGGCAACACGCTCTGGAGGCTCGGCACGCTCGATCCGGGCGCCTCGGAGACCGTGCATCTCACGGGTACGCTCACCGGGGCCGATGGCGACGAGCGTGTGATGCACTTCCTCGTCGGTTCCGAATCCGATCCGACAGAAACGGCCCTGGCGGTCCCGATGCTGTCGATACCGCAGACCATAACGGTTCGGAAGCCGTTCGTCTCGGGACAGTTGACGCTCGACGGACAGACCGGAGACACCATCGCGGAGCCCCTGGGCAAGACCCTCGAAGGGAGCGTCGCCTGGCAGAACAATTTGACCGAAAGCGTTTCCAACCTGGTTCTCACGCTCTCGCTTTCGGGGACGGCCGTCGATCCCTCCTCGGTGAGCGCCGTGAACGGCTTCTACGACTCGACGAAGAATCAGATCATCTGGAGCAATCAGCAGAACCCGGCCTTCTCGAACGTCGGGCCGGGAGCTTCGGGGAACGTGCAGTTTTACTTCTCGACGCTCGCGCCTTCCGCCGCCCGGCCGCTGACCAACCCGCAGATCACGCTGACCTTGACCGTGGACGCGTCGCGGCAAGCCGGATCTGCCGCGCCGGGGCAGGTCTCTTCGGCGGCGCATATGACGGTGAACCTCGCTTCGGCGGCCTCGCTTAGCGCGCAAGCCCTCCACTTCGCGGGGCCCTTGAGCAACACGGGGCCGATGCCGCCCGTAGCCGGCACGGAGACCACCTACACCGTCTTGTGGACGGTGAAGAATTCCTCGAATACCGTCGCTTCCTCGAAAGTGTCGGCGACTCTGCCGCCCTACGTCGATTTCGTCGGAGCGAGCACGGCGGGGAACGAGCAGGTGTCCTATGATTCCCCGTCGCGCACCGTCACGTGGACGCTCGGCGACGTCAAGGCGGGCACGGGTTACACGCTGCCCGTGCGGCAGGCGGCGTTCCAGGTCGCCTTCACGCCGTCTCTCTCGCAGGTAGGCAGCGCCCCCGCGCTCACGAGCGACGCGACCTTCTCGGGGACGGACCGCTTCGCGCAGGCGCAGGTCGCCGCATCGGCGCCCGCGGTAACGACGCGTCTCACGACCGATAGTGGCTTCCAGGCGGGTATGGACATTGTCGGGAAATAGGAAGTAAGGTATAGGAAATAAAAATATGGCGGATATCGAGCAAAAAGATCTGATGGAAAAAATCGTGTCGCTCGCCAAGCGGCGCGGTTTCGTATACCGCAGTTCCGACATCTATGGAGGCCTCGCCGGCGTCTACGACTTCGGTCCGCGTGGCGTCGAGCTTCTCAATAATTTAAAGCGCGCGTGGTGGCAGGCGAACGTTTATGACAAGGAGAATTATTATGGCCTCGACGCGGGTATGTTCAAGAACCCGCGCGTGTGGGAGGCGAGCGGACACACCTCGGGCTTCTCCGATCCTCTCGCCGAGTGTAAAAAATGCAATACGCGCATCCGCGTCGACAAAGCGCTTGAGGCGATCGGGGTAACGGCTGACGAGAAGATGAGCGAGGACGAGATCAACGCCCTCTTCGATGCGCACCGCGCGGAGATCGCTTGCGAGAAATGCGGGGCGCACGATTTTTCCCGCGCGAAAAAGTTCAATCTTCTCGTGAAGTCGAATCTCGGCGATTTTGCCTCCGAAGGAGGCGAACCCGTCTATCTCCCGGGAGAAGCCTGTCAGGGCATCTATCTCGATTATAAGAATATCGTCGACTCGATGAGTCCGAAGATCCCCTTCGGCATCGCGCAGATCGGCAAGGCGTTCCGAAACGAGATCGCGCCGCGCAATTTCCTCTTTCGATGCCGCGAGTTCGAGCAGGCGGACACGCAGCTCTTCATACGGCCGAACGAGAACAAAGAGGCGTACGAAGCGCTTAAGAAGGAGCATATGGCGTGGCTCGCTTCTCTCGGCATCCGTCAGGAGAATCTCCGCCTCAAGCGGCATGAAAACCTCGTTTTTTATGCGAAGGACGCGTGGGATATCGAGTATAGATTCCCCTGGGGTTTCGATGAACTCGAAGGCATCCACGACCGCTCGGACTACGATCTCACGCAGCACCAGATTTTCTCGGGCCAAGATCTTCGCTATACCGACCCGGAGACGGGGGAGAAGTACGTCCCCTGGATCCTCGAGACCTCGATGGGTATGGGCCGTCTCTTCCTCGCCGTGCTCGCCGACGCTTACCGCGAGGACGAGATGGGCGGCGAAGCGCGCGTCTATCTGGCGCTTGCGCCGAAGATCGCCCCGGTGAAAGCTGCCGTCTTTCCGCTCCTCAAGAATAAGCCGGAGCTTGTCGCGGAAGCGCGCGAGCTCTATGCAGCGCTCAAAAAAGAGATCCCGCAGATCGTGTTCGACGATAACGGCAACATCGGAAAGCGCTACCGAAGGCAGGACGAAATAGGAACGCCGTTTTGTATCACGGTCGATTTCGACACCCTGGGCGAGAAGCCGGAACTCAAGGACACCGTTACCGTGCGCGATCGCGACACGGGCGAACAGAAGCGTGTGGCGAGCGGAGAGGTCGCCGCGTTTTTGCGGGACAAAATAAGGGCCTAGGTATATAGTGGGGCTATGCCGCAGCGCGATATTACGGTCCGCATCACTGCCGGGAGCATCATCACGGCGATCCTTTTCGTACTGCTCATCGGGCTCGTCTGGTATCTGCGCGACATCGTTCTCATCCTCCTCACGGCCGTCATCATTGCTTCGGCGATGGAGCCCGGCATCCGCGCCTTCAGCCGCTGGGGACTGCCGCGCATTCTCGCCGTCATCGCGATGTATCTCGCCGTCATCGCCGCCTTCGTCGGCATCCTCATTTTCTTCCTGCCGCCGGTCCTCGACGACGCCGCGAGCTTCCTTACGCGCCTGCCCGAGACGCTCAATTCGATAGGGTATACGCAGCAAGGCGGCTCGTCGTCGCTCCTGCCGATATCGGACATCGCGGCGCTCCTCTCGTCGGCCGAACTCATCCGCAATTTCAGCACGACCTTGGGCGGCTCGACGGGCGGCATCGTGACGACGCTCTCGGTCTTCTTCGGAGGCGTCGTGTCGTTCGTGCTCGTCATCGTCCTGTCGTTCTATTTCTGCGTGCAGGAGACGGGCGTCGAGGACTTTCTGCGCGTCGTGACGCCGGTCGAGTACCATACCTACGTCGTCGATCTCTGGAAGCGCGCGCAGGACAAGATAGGGAAGTGGATGCAGGGGCAGGTCCTCCTTGCGCTCCTCGTCGGCGTCCTGCTCTACCTCGGGCTCGTCATCCTGGGCATCCCGTACGCGCTCGTTCTCTCGGTCCTCGCGGCACTCTTCGAGCTCATCCCGGTGTTCGGCCAGATACTCGCCGCGATACCGGCGGTCGCGGTCGCCTTCGCCTCGGGCGGCGGCGAGACAGCGCTCCTCGTCGGCGGCCTCTTCCTCGTCGTCCAGCAGTTCGAGAGCCATCTCATCTATCCTCTCGTCGTCAAAAAGGTCGTCGGCGTCCCGCCGCTCCTCGTCATCCTCGCTCTCCTCATCGGCGGGAAGCTCGCCGGCTTCATCGGCGTCCTTCTCTCCGTTCCGATCGCCGCCGCGCTGCGCGAGTTCGTGAATGACATCGAAATGCACCGCAAGCTCGCTCGCAAGCCCTCGCCGGAACACGCGGGACACTAACACGCCCCCTATGGCCGATCAGAGACCGTTCTACATAACGACGACCCTTCCTTACGTGAATGCTGAGCCGCACATCGGCTTCGCGCTCGAGATCGTGCAGGCGGACATTCTCGCCCGCTACCGCGCGCTCCGGGGGGACGAGGTGTTTTTCAATACCGGCACCGACGAGCACGGCCTCAAGATTTACCGCAAGGCGCTTGAAGAAGGAAAGAGCCCGCAGGCCTACGTCGACGAGTACGCCGAGAAGTTCAGGGGCCTCAAAGAGAAGCTCGGCCTCGAGGACGGCGTCCGCTTCATCCGTACGACCGACGCGCATCATATCGCCGCGGCGCAGGAGTTTTGGCGCCGCTGCGAGAAGAACGGCGACATCTATAAAAAGCTCTATCAGATAAAGTACTGCGTCGGCTGCGAGCTCGAAAAGACGAACTCGGAGCTCGTCGACGGCCGCTGCCCGCTTCATCCCGCGATGCAGATCGAGACCATCGACGAAGAAAACTACTTCTTCCGCTTTTCGAAGTACCGCGACGCGCTCCTCGCCCGCTACGGGGCAGCGCCGGCGTTCGTGGCCCCGGAGTCGCGCCTCAACGAGGTGCGGGCGTTCGCGGAGCGCGGTTTCGAGGACTTCAGCATTTCGCGGCTCGCCGAAAAGATGCCGTGGGGGATCCCGGTCCCGGGCGACAGCGCGCAGGTGATGTACGTGTGGTTCGACGCTCTCATCAATTACATCTCGACCCTGGGCTGGCCCGAGGACGCGGCGTCGTTCGAGAGATTCTGGGGGTCGGCGGCGCACCCCAACGCGGTCCAGATCGCCGGCAAGGACAATCTGCGCCAGCAGTCGGCGATGTGGCAAGCGATGCTGCTCTCGGCGGGGCTTCCGCTCTCGCGGCAGATCGTCATCCACGGCTTCATCACGTCGGGTGGCCGGAAGATGAGCAAATCGCTCGGCAATGTGATAAATCCTTACGAGCTCGTCGACGCCTACGGGACCGACGCCGTGCGCTACTACCTCGCCCGGCATATCAATCCTCTTGAGGATTCCGATTTTACCGTCGAAAAATTCAAGGAGGCCTATAACGCCGATCTCGCGAACGGGCTCGGCAATCTCGTCGCGCGCGTAATGCAGCTCGCCGAAACCCATCTCGAAGGAGATATGAGATACCGCGAAAGCGCCCCGCCGCCCGGCTACGGCGAAGCGATCGAGGCGTATGAGTTCAACCGCGCCCTCGACCTCGTCTTCGCGCGGGTCCAGAGCCTCGATCAGGCCATCACGCAAGGGGAGCCGTTCCGCGTCGTCAAGCAAGACCTCGAGCGCGGCACGCGGATGATCGCTGATATGCGCCAGGAGCTCTACGCGATAGGGCAGCTTCTCGCGCCGTTCCTGCCGGCTGCGAGCTCGGCGATCGCCGAGGCGGTGCGCGAGAACAAAAAACCGCCGACCCTTTTCCCGCGCCGGTAAGCAGGATATGAAGTTTTTCGATTCCCATTGCCATCCGCAGCTCTCCGCGTTCGATGCCGATCGAAGCGACGTCCTCGCGAGGATGCGGGAGAGCGGAACCTCCGGCCTCGTCGTCGGGGTCGACCTCGCGACGAGCCGGCAGGCGCTCGACCTCGCCCGCGCGAACGACAATCTCTCCGCGGCGGTCGGCCTCCATCCGAACGACAATTCCGGCGAAGAATTCGACGCCGCGGCGTTCGAGGCGCTCGCGAAGGATCCGCGGGTCGCAGCGATAGGTGAATGCGGGCTCGACTTCTTCCGCTCCGCGGTTGACGAGGAAGGAAAGCGCGCTCAGCGTGAGCGCTTCGCGAAGCATATCGATCTCGCCCTCGCGACGGGGAAGCCTCTCATCATACATTGCCGTCCGAGCGCCGGGACGAACGACGCGCACGAAGAAATGCTCGCCGTCCTCGGCGGATATGCGCGCGAGCTCGCGGACGGCTCGCTGAAGGCGGTCATCCATTTTTTCACCTCGACGGCGGATATCGCCGGGCGGTATCTCGCGCTCGGGTGCTATATCTCGTTCCCCGGGGTCATCACCTTCGCGGGCCAGTGCGAGGACGCGGTGCGGGCCGTGCCCATCGATCGCATCCTCTCCGAGACCGATTCGCCGTTCGCGGCACCCGTGCCGCACCGCGGCAAGCGCAACGAGCCGAGCTATGTACAGGAAGTCGTGCGCAAGATCGCGAGCCTGAAGGGGATTCCCCTCGAAGAGGCCGCGGAGCGCATCTGCGCCACTTCTCGCGCGGTCTTCTCGCTCTAGCGGATCGCCGCCCGCCGCACGACAGGCGGGTTCTTCTTGCGCGCTCACCTGGGCTATGTTAGGATGCCGCCATGGCAGAAATGTCGCAGGCCGCAGGATCTGAGGCCTTTACCCAAGCGAAGAACGACGAAGCAGCCGTCTATGAGGTCGGCTTTCATATCGTGCCTCAGGCCGAGGAAAGCGGCGCTCGCGCCGCGGCGGCGAAACTCCGCGCCTATCTCGAAAAGGCGGGAGCTACCATCCTGACCGAGGAAGCGCCGAAGAAGATGCCGTTCGCGTATCAGATCGAGCGCGCGGTGCACGGAAAGCGCGAGAAATATACGGAGGGGTACTTCGGTTCGCTCAAATTCGAGGCGCCCCGCGACATCATAAAGCTTTTCGAGGAGACGCTCCGCGCCGACGTCGAGATCGTCCGGTTCCTCCTCATCCTCACCGAGCGCGAGCAGCCGGCTGCGGCTCCCCGCGCCACCTATGCGTCGAACCGCCTCCAGGGAGAGACGATAGA
>JAKALC010000074.1 GCA_021813335.1 bacterium
ACTTTTGCGCACGAAACATCACAACTATTAGGCGATCCGTCGTGTAGGCTGTCCTAGCCATTACCTGCCTGCCGGCTGGCAGGGACGATAGGGCCGTCTATAAACTTTTGCGCACGAAACATCACAACTATTAGGCGATCCGTCGTGTAGGCTGTCCTAGCCATTACCTGCCTGCCGGCTGGCAGGGACGATAGGGCCGTCTGCATACACGTAACAATGTACAACAAAAAGTATCCGATGAAAAGGCATCCGAGAAAATAAAAAGGACAGTCCTCGGACTGTCCTTGCGAAGGTTCGATGCTCAGTGAAGGACTTCCTTCGCCGCTCGCATCTTTGCTTTTTTCTTTGGCCCTTTCTTTTTTATCTTGAGCTTCATCAGCGATGTCAAGTTGAGGGGCATTCTGTGGCCCTTCAGAAAGGCCCGGAATCCGACCGGGTCAAGTTTCTCTATCTTCTTGATCACGCCGCGGATACGCGGGTCGACGAGAGAGAAGACCATATCTCCCTCCATCAGAGTGTGCCAATCCGGATTCGTATATGGATCCGGGCGCCGCTGCCGCTCCTCTTTCTCCCGTGCTCGGAGGATGGGAAGCACCGCCTCGCTCGCTCGCGCCTCTGACGCGCGTTCGCCGTGCTCCCTCATTCTTTGCGCTTGTCCGCGCGCTCCCGACCAGCCCCACTTACTCATCCGCAACTCCTTTCTGGTGTCGTATTGTACGGTGTGCTGCAGGCTTTTTTATACCGTCTTTTTGACGATCCGTAAAGGGTCTGGCAAAACAAGCCGGTCTAGCGTTTCTTCCACTCCTCTTCCTGGCGCACCAAAAGCTCCCGGGCGCGTTCCGGCTCGGCAAGAAGTTCGAAGGCGGCTCGCTCCATCCGCATCGATTGCGAACCCTTTATGAGGATGACGTCCCCTTCCGAGACCATTTGCGCGAGCTCCTCGCCGGCCTTCGCCGAATCTTCGAATTGCAGGATGGCCGAGCTCGCCATACCCGAGCCAAGGGCCGCTTCTGCCGCATCGCGCGCGCGGAAACCGACCGTGGCGAGCACGTCGACCGTATGGGCCGCGCGCGCCCCGATCTTGCGGTGTTCTTCGACCGAATACCTCCCGAGTTCGAGCATATCGCCGAGCAGGGCTATCTTCCGCCCCGAAGCATTGATACGGGAGAGCGTTTCGAGCGCCGACTCAACTGCCGCCGGCGAAGCGTTGTACGAGTCGTCGATGACGAGCGTTTTTTTGACGCCTTCGAGAAGCCTCATACGCCCCGGAGTGGGCGTGAAGTGATGTTCGAAGGAGCGAAGTGTGTCGGCAAGCGGTATGTCGAGCGCCTTTCCTACGGCTGCGGCGGCAAGGAGCGGCATAAGCGCAGCCTTCCCCGCGGTCCCGAACACGGTTGCGTCCGCCCGCTCTTCGCCCGCTCGCACGACCATACGCATTCCTGCCGCCTTGGGAACGGGGCCTTCGGAGTACAATATTTCGGCCCCTTCGCCGCGGACGTCGGCGTTTCCCGAGAACCCGAACGTTATGACGCGCCTTCCTCCCGCTTCCGCGGCGAACTTCATCACCCGCTCGTCGTCGGCGCAGAGGATGAGCGTTCCCGAGGGCTTGAGGGCCGCGATAATGGCCCGCTTTTCTTCCGCGACGGCCTCCGGCGATTCGAAGTACTCGACGTGGACGGGAACGTCCGGAAGGCGCGTCACGATGGCGATATCGAGCGGCAGCCAGCGGGCGGCGCTGCGTATGTCGCCCGGCCGGTCGGCGCCGACCTCGAGCACGAGCCATTCGGGATACCGGGCGCGGAACAGAACGAGCAGAAGCCCGTCGACGATGTCCTGGATCCAGACGAGCGGATTCATCCATCCGTTCGGAACGCCGAGAACGGTGAGCGGGATGCCGATCTCGCTGTTGAAGCTCTTCTCGCTTTTCCTGACGAAGGCCTTCCCCGCGAGAGCCGCATACACCGCGTCTTTCGTCGACGTTTTGCCGACGCTCCCCGTTATGCCGACGATGCTCGGCGCGTACCGGCCGAGCACCAGCCGCGCTTCGGCGGTCAAGATGCTGGCGACCAGCGATTTGAAAAGTCGGCGCATAGGATGTTCAGCGGTCCGGCGGAATATTGTAGTAATTGATGAGGAAGTGGGTCAGATCGTTGAAGTACGAGCCCCACGTCTGCGATGAGTACTCGGCGCCGACCGGCTTGAGCGCATAGAGGAAGATGATGAAGCGCGCCCCGTACGACGGGAGATACCCGAAGAAACTGTGCAGATAGCTGTTCGCATAATAGCCCCCGGTCGCATGGTCCGCAACCTGGGCGGTGCCGGTCTTCGCGGCGATGCTGTAGTGGTCGATATGGACGAGCTTGTTCTTGTCGACGACTTCGGTCAGCATCTGGCTCAGCGTCTCCGCGGTCGAGGTGGCGAGCACCTGTATCCCGGGCCCCCACGAAAGCGGCATTTCGAGCCCGCCTCCCGTGCGCACGGCAAGGCCGAGGTGCGGCGTGACGAGGCGGCCTCCGTTCGCGAGCGAAGCGAGCGCCCGTATGGTTTCCATCGGCGTCACGGCGATGCCCTGGCCGAAGGAGGCCTCGTCGTACTCGAGCTGCCGCGGGCTCGACAGGTTCGAGATGAGGCCGCCGATCTCCCCCGGCAGGTCGACCCCGGTCTTCTCGCCGAGCTTGTAATGATTCGTGAAGTAGTCGCGGAAGCGGTCGGGGCCGAGCTGGGTCGCGACATACGAGGCGCCGACATTGAGCGATTGGTTGAGTACTTCCTGCATCGGGATGACCCCGCGCGCCTTCAAGTTGTAGTTGCATATCTTGGCGGTATCGACGGTGATGCAGCCCATGTCGTCGTAGGTCGTCTGCGGCGTCACGACGCCGGTGTCGATCCCCGCCGCCATCGTGAGGGGCTTTATGATGGAGCCCATTTCATAGGCGCTCTGTGCGAGCGCGTTCGCGTAGACGCTGACGTCGGTTTGCGCGCCGAAATCGTTCAGGTCGAAGGTCGGGTTCTCGGCGATGGCGTAGATCGATCCGGTCTGGGGGTCCATAATGATGCCGCCCGCGATCTCCGGATGCCATTCGCCTACGTACGCGGCGACAACCCTCTCGAGCTCGGTTTGGACCGAGGGCTCGATGGTCGTGACGAGATCGCCCTGCATCTTCCCCTGGAGAACCTGCTGCG
>JAKALC010000075.1 GCA_021813335.1 bacterium
AATGCGCCGCTGGCTCTCCGTCTCCAAAAAGATCGGCAAGAATCCGCTCGGCGAATGGGGTCAGGCCGCTTCGCCGAACGTCAAGACGAAAGGCGTCCGCGATTACGCGTACCTCGCCGTGAAAAAGCACGGTTCGCCGCTCCACTTCACCGAAGTCGCTTCGATGATCGAGAAAATGTTCGACCGTTCCGCGCACGTAGCGACGACCCACAACGAGCTTATCAAAGACCCGCGCTTCGTCCTCGTCGGCCGCGGTATGTACGCCCTCAAGGAATGGGGCTACACGGCGGGCGTCGTGCGCGATGTCATTCGCCAGGTCCTGCGCGAAGGGGGTCCTATGACGCGCGAGAAGATCATCGAGAAGGTGCTCAAGGAGCGTCACGTGAAGCCCGGCACCATTATCGTCAACCTCCAGAACCAGGCGTATTTCAAGAAAGGAAAGGACGGCACGTGGGCGCTGGTCCAGTAGAAACGCATCGAAGACGGATATGAACGCGGCCTCCGGGCCGCGTTTTGCGTTGCGGGGCTATGGTACACTACACAGCATATCCTTGGGATATGATCTCGAAACTCTACGGCTTCATACGCGACGGGGTCATCATCAAGTTCGCCCTTGAGATAGCGTTTCTTGTTCTCGTATGGAGCTACTTCGCTTTCTTCTGGCTGCCCGCCCACGGCGCGGTCATCGGGCCCGTCGGAGGATTTTTCATCGCCATCATACCGTTCGTCCTGCCGTTCCTTTTGTGGCAGCTCCTCGTCCATATGTGGTTCGATTACTTTTGGACGAAGCGCTACCACGAAACCGAGTACTGCGTTCTTGAAATAAAGCTCCCCGAAGAGATCCATCAGAGCCCGTACGCGGCGGAGCTTATGCTGCGGGGCATCTACCAGACCGGCGAAGTCGACACGCCGGTCCACGCGCTCTGGGGCGTCACGAAGCCGTGGTTCTCGCTCGAGATCGTTTCGACCGAAGGCCGCGTCCATTTCTATATCTGGACGCGCCGGCGCTACAAGGAACTCGTCGAGTCACAGGTATACGCCCATTATCCGACCGTCCAGGTCGTCGAGGTCCCCGACTATACGCTCTCGGTCCCGTACGATCCTGCGGTCGTCGATGTATGGGGCATCGAACAGGCGCTCCAAAAGCCCGACCCCTATCCCATCCTGACCTACGTCGAGATCGGGCTCGACAAGCAGGATATGAAGGAGGAATACAAGCACGATCCGCTGAACTCCCTCCTCGAGTTTCTCGGCTCGCTCAAAGAAGGGGAACACGTATGGACGCAATTCATCATCCGCGCGCATAGCAAGTCGGGCTGCCCGTACGCTGCGGAAGACCATCATATCCACAAGGCGATCCCGCTTGAAGAGTGGGCCAAGGTCGAAGTCGGAAAAATCCAGGCGAAAGTGACCGACGAACACGGGAAGGTGAACTATATGGCGCTGACGCACGGCGATAAGACCGATATCGAAGCGATACAAACGAAGCTCAACAAGCAGGCCTTCGACATCGGCATCCGGACGATCTACATCGCCAAAAAAGCGAGCTCGAAAACGACGCGGCGCGCCAGCATTCCTTCGTCGTTCCGCTCCTTCGAACACGGATCCGAAGGCCGCGGCCTCAACGGCCTCAAGCCCGTCTTTTGGATCGGCCCCTTCAACTTCAAGTGGCACGACTTTATGAACATCCGCCGGCATATGCTCTGGAAACGCTTCTACGACGCCTACGTGACGCGGCAATATTTCTACCCGCCGCATAAGCACCGCCATATCGTCCTCAACAGCGAAGAGATCGCGACGATGTATCACTTCCCGGGCAAGGTGGCGCAAACGCCGACCCTGGAGCGCCTGCCTTCGAAGCGCGCCGAAGCGCCGTCCAATCTTCCGACGTAGAACGGTCGCATCCGCCCCCGGCCGCGCTCGGCCGGGGGCGGCCTTTTTCACGATGAACTTCTTCGGTACAAAACTCACCCTTCACCCGCGCCTTCGGCGCACGGCGGGAGTATGCCGCGCGGTCTGCTACGATTGCCGCGCTTTCGAACGCATCGTCCCGGCGGCTTTTTTCGCGGCGGCGCTTCTCGCGCTCTCGGCCTATCTCCTCGTCCTTCCGCCGAACGCTATGGCGACCCCGTCGGTCATCCGCGTCGAGAACGATCAGCCGCTCGGGAAAATAGCACGCGACCTCCAGGCGCAAAATGTCGTTCGTAACGCCTTCCTTTTCGACGTCATCGTGCGCGCCCTGGGCGGCGGAAGTCGCATCCAAGCGGGCGCGTATTTTTTTCCGGTGCGGGAAAATACGCTTACCGTGGCGCTCCGCCTCGAGAGCGGCGACTTCGAGCTCAAGCCCGTACGCGTCACTATCGCCGAAGGCGCGACCGCGCAGGATATCGGCGATCTCCTCAGTGCGAAACTGCAGCCCTTCGACGAGAGCGGCTTTTTGGCGCTCGCCAAGCCGCGCGAAGGATACCTCTATCCCGACACCTATTTCTTCTATCCGGGACAGGACCCCGCAAGCGTCGAGGGGGCGCTCGAAAATAATTACAACAAGCATATGGCCCTTATCGCGCCGCAGATCTCCGCCGCGAACAAGCCCGTACCCGACATCCTCACCGCGGCGTCCATCCTCGTCGGCGAGGCGCGCACCGACGAGGATCGCCGCATCGTGGCGGGCATCATCTGGAAACGCCTTAGGCTCGGTATGCCGCTCCAGGTCGACGCGCCCTTCGGCTACGTGCTCGATAAGAGCCTGACCAAGCTCACCCCGGCCGACCTCCAGATCGACTCGCCATACAACACGTATAAAAACAAGGGACTGCCGCCGACGCCCATCAACAACCCTTCGATCGAAGCCATTCTCGCCGCGGCGGAACCTCTCAAGACGCCTTACTTGTATTATCTTTCCGATCGCAACGGCGTTATGCACTACAGCGCGACGTACGCGCAGCACCTCTTAAAAATCCAACAATACCTGTAACGGGGCGCCGAACCGTCGGAAGCATACGCTACTGCCGTATACGGAGGAGGCGGCGGGTTCGGAAACGGCGATAGCGGAGGGGTAAGTCTTGGAGTATAAGTAACGATGATATGGCGAGAAAGAAAGCGTTCGTCGGGCTCTCGGGCGGCGTCGACTCCGCGGTCTCGGCAGCGCTTCTCAAGCGCGAAGGCTACGAC
>JAKALC010000010.1 GCA_021813335.1 bacterium
GCCCGAAAGATCGCGAGCCGCGCGAAGCGCGCTTCAAACCACGGGGAGAGCGTTATGAGCCCGAAGGTCGCGAGAATGCTGAGGAGGAACGACGGGCTTCCGACGAGCCAGAACGGATTCCACGACAGCATAAGGATGGCGGCGACGGCGAGCGCGCGCAGTGCGATATTCGGCCGCTCGAGAAAGCGCGCGACGATGGCGATCGAAGCCATAATGACGGCGCGCAGCGTCGCCGCTCCCCCGCCGACCATAAGCGCGAAGAGGGCCATAAGCGCTCCCCCGAGCGCATAGCCCAGGGTGCGCGGCAGGAACCGGAGCCCCCGCAGCACCGCCTCCGCGACGATGGTGATGTTGTAGCCGGAGAGGACGACGATATGAACGAGGCCGGCGACGACGAAGGCGTTCGTGACATCGTCCGGAAGCGCCCGCCGAGTGCCGAGGAGAAGCCCTTCGAGGAGCGATCCCTGCGGCTCGGAGAAGGTTTTCTCGAGCGAGCGCTCGAACGAATGCTTCAGCGAGAAGAGCGTTCCGCGGAGCGACCACCCGCCCCGCACCGCTTCAAGAAGCGCGGCGCGGCGCAGGAGGGCCGTGACGCCGTCGACGCGCAGATACCCGGCATAGTCGAATATGCGGCCGCCGCCGGTCTCGAAGGGTTCCGGCGATGAAATGAGCCCGCGCACGCGGACCTCATCGCCGTAGAAAAGTACTGTGTCGCGGGGAAGCGACGCGAGAAGAGTTCCCCGCGCGACAGTGCCGTCGATCGCCGAAACCGAGACGACGGCATAGAGCGACGCATCGCGCCGATCGGGGTCGTCCGCGACGCGCCCTTCGGCGACCGCGGTCCTCCCCGCGTACGGAGAAAGCGACGCCAGAGCTTGGCTCCGCAGCGCGAGATCGGCGCGCACGATGCCGAGAGATACGGCGGCGGAAGCCGCGGCGGCGAGCGCGAGCATCGCGCGGGCCGCAGGAAATCGCACGGCAAGAATAACGCCGAAAACCCCGACGGCAAAGAAAACCGCGGCAGCGGAAGAACCGAATCCCGCGAGAAGAGCGCCGGCGATGCCGAGAGCGGCGCCCAGGACGGCGGCGTAGAGAAACGCTCCCGCGTTCATTTCATTGAAAAAGCTTTCACGATGCGCGCTTCGTCCGCAGGCGAGAGCGCTTTTTTGAAGCGCGCCTGTTTGCCTCTCACGCGCTCCTCGCACTCAGCCCAGGTCGTATGGACCTTCACGGCGCCGCCCACTTCGCTCACATATGAATACGCTTTTTGTTTTGAGCGCGTGCGCAATGACGACTTCGCTTTGTGTTTGGCCGAATCGTGCACGACCGTATGAACGTCGACGCCGTATCCTCCGCGCGCTCCGGAATGGAGGTTCACTTTTTTGCCGAGCGCAAAGTCCGACGCGATTTCATCCGCGCGCTCATTGCCCGGGATGCCGATATGCCCGCCGACATAGTTCCATTCGATGCCGTCACCAAATTTTTCGACAATATTCGAGAGTTCTTTCCACAGGTCGCGGTTCAGTACTTCTTTTTTCTGCGATGTCATCCACCCGCGCGCCTTCCATCCCCTCACCCATTTGGTGATGCCGTTTATCACATACGAAGAATCGGTATTGATGACGACCGGAATTGCCGGCAACTTCCGTGCGTAGCTGAGCGCTTCGAGCGCCGCCTTCATTTCCATACGATTGTTCGTCGTATGCCGCTCGTGGCCGCCGAGCTCGACGACGCGCTCGCCGCTCGCGATGATCGCACCCCATCCGCCCGGACCGGGATTCCCCTTTGATGCGCCGTCAGTGAAGATGCGGATTTTTTTCTGTTCCATTTCCAAAGTGTACTGTACTTGACCCGTACCGCCTATTTTGTAGGATGCGGCGAGACAAAACAACAACCGTGGAGATATCGTATGCGTAAAGTGACAAGGGGCCGGATGCGGCGCAACCGCCAGGACTTACGGAGTCTTCTGCTGATCCGCGAGGCCTTGCGCGCTGCCGGCGCACGCAAACCCGTTTCGAGATCTGCGTCGACGCGGGAAGCGAGATCAAGAACGTCGAGGGGCTATGCGAACGTGATGCTGCGCACCTTGCCGTACGTCATCCAAGAAGTGCAGCGCGGTCGCAACAGTACCGCCCTGTATTTCGTCGGAGTTTTCGACGGCTTGACCGCCGCACGCTCCGCGCGGAAAATCCCCTGATTCTAAGGGAAACGGGCTGGCATATTTTGCCAGCTTTTTTGTTGCATTCTGAGGTCCGACCTCAGAATTCTGAGGTCGGACCTTCGGCGCCTGCTTGCGCGCGGAAGCGAGCGAAACATTTTCAAATCACGTCGACGACGCGTAAGCGCGCTCGTCCGCGGAAATCGCGCTCGAGGTGCGCGACGACGTCCGCACGCGCGCCTTCCTGCGGCGGCTTCTCGAACGAATCGGGCGTCGAGAAAAATGAAACGCCGGAAATTTCCGCCTCATTTTTCGAAAGGATGAGCTCCAGATGATCGCCGTTTTTGCCGAAGGTGCGGATGCGTGAAACGGAGACGCCCGGAAAAAGAAAGAGGGGCTTTTTGTTGCCTTCGCCGAAGGGGGTGAGCCCTTGCAGGTGAGAGAGCGTGCGCTCCGCGTCTGCAAGCGCGAGCTCGCGGTCGAGCGCGATGTCGCGCACAGGGGGCGCTCCCGTGCGCAAACGCTCGTAGGCCGAAGCGAGCCGGGGCAGGAGTTCGTGGACACGCTCGTCCGCGACCGTGAAGCCGCCCGAGAATTCGTGTCCGCCGAATTGGAGAAGAACGTCGCCCGCCGCGCGCATCAGCTCGACGACGTTCACGTCGTCCGAGCGGCACGAGCCCTTGAGAGACTCGCCGCCCTCCCTTCCCCACAGAAAGACCGGCCGCCCCTCCGACTCGCGCAGCGCGTTGGCGACGAGGCCCAAGACGCCCGGGCGCCACTTCGGGCTCCCCATCACGATGGGGCCGTCTCCCGCGAGCGACGCATCTTCCCGCAGCCGATGGCGGGCTTCTTTGACGGTCGAGGCGACGAGTCCCTTGCGCTCGTCGTTGATGCGATTGAGCGTGCGCGCGAATTCCGCGCCCTCTTCCGCGCTGTGCGTCGCGAGAAGCCGCGCGGCCGTCTCCGGATGATCCATACGCGACGCGGCATTGATGCGCGGCGAGATCATAAACGTGACGTCGTCTTCGGTGAGCGAGCGCGGGTCGATGCGCAACAGCGAAAGAAGCGCGCGTAGTCCGGGGCGCCGCGCGAGGCGCAGCACGATGAGCCCGTAGGATGCGAGCATACGGTTCTCTCCGGTGAGCGGGACCATATCGGCGAGCGTCGCGAGGCCGACGAGGTCGAGGAACCACTTCTCGCGCCCTTCGGGGAGGCCGAACCGCTCGCGCGCAAGCACGGCCTGCACGAGCTTCCACGCGACGCCGGCGCCGCAGAGATCGCGGTACGGATAGGGACTGTCCGTGCGATGCGGATCGAGCACCGCGAGCGCTTCGGGAAGCGAGGGCGGCGGCAAGTGGTGGTCAGTGATGATGAGATCGAGTCCGAGCTCGCGCGCGAGAAGCGCGTGCTCGACTTCGCTTATGCCGAGATCGACCGTGATGACGAGCGTTACACCTTCGCGCGCGAGCTCGCGAAGGCCGTCCGCGTTGAGGCCGTATCCCTCCTCGTGCCGATGCGGAATATAGTGCCGCACGCGGCAGCCGATTTCGCGCAAAAATTCCGAGAGCATAACGCCGCCCGGAACGCCGTCGCAGTCGTAGTCGCTCCATACGCATACGAGTTCATTCGCGTGCGCCGCGCGGCGCACGCGAAGGGCCGCAGTATCCATATCCGGCAGCAAAAACGGATTGTGCGAATCGCCTTCATAGGACGGCGAGAGAAACCGCCGCGCGTTTTCGCGGTCGGTTATACCGCGCGCGAACAGAAGTTCGCGCAGAAGTTCCGGATGCTCCGCAAGTTCCGCGTGCACATTCGCAGATGCTCCTTCCCGCACGCGGTAGATTTTTCGCATCCATCAATTGTATACTGAGCGGATGAAGTCGAGCGATTGCATTTTCTGCAAAATCGTTGCGGGAGACATTCCGGCGGACGCGGTGTACGAGGACGAGAAAACGCTTGCCTTCCTCGACATCCGCCCGGTGAACGCGGGCCACACGCTCGTCGTGCCGAAAAACGGACATCCGCACAACATCTTCGACGTTTCCGCCGCGGACTGGGCGGCGGTTTCCGAAACCGTGCGTAAAGTTTCCCTCGCGGTAGAAAAAGCGATGTCTGCGCGCGGCATCAACCTTATGATGAACAATCGCGAGCACGCCGGCCAGGTGGTCGATCACGTGCACCTGCATATCATTCCGCGCTTCGCGGGCGACGGCCTCAAACTCTGGCCGCAGCACCCGTATAAAGAAGGCGAAGCGGAAGCCGTCGCCGAAAAGATCCGCGCACAATTCTAGTAAAAACACTTCCATATATGGAAGTGTTTTTAGTGATGGTTTTCAAATTTGCGGAATACCTCAGAAAAGAAAAAACGCCATCTCGCGATGGCGTTTCGTTTTTTTTGCGTGTACCTACGGAAGGAACTTCATTGCCGCACGAACGACAGGATGCTGGCATCTTTCCTTTTCCAAGAGCCAGAGAGCGAGCGCCAGGCCAGCGGCACCGGAACCTACGAACGCCGGGATAACGGCGTATGGATCGGTGATCTCCATCCCGGCGTAGGCAGCGACCGCGGCGAGCGTTCCGACGAGGGCAAAGAGTAGGGGCAGGAGCACCCTTTCAGACGAGTCGGAGTAGGTGATGCTCTCCTTGAATCTGTCTGCGACTTGCCGCGCGACCTCGTGGAACGGCAGGAGCTCCGGCGACTCCGTACCCCAGCGCGCAAGCAGATAGTGCGCGCCGGCGTATATTCCGATGAGGAGCGGGTCCTGCTTGTTTTCCTCGACGGTCCAGATCTGGAACTCGTCGAAAGCGTAGTCCCGCTTCACGTCGCGCCAATATTTGAGCACCGGCGCCGGTATGAGGTCGAAACCGTAATCCGAGAAACTTTCCCCGACACGCCCCGTCCTGTTCTCGAAATACGCCGTGGGACAGAACGCGTCCCAGACGCTCCATTCGTCATCGGAAAGACACACGTGGCCGAACTGCTCGGCAATGTCGGTGCGTTTCCCGTACCGCGCCGCCTGCACCGTAAGGCCGAGCTCTTCGGCGATCGCCGCCGCCTCGCTCTGAGGAGCCGGTGCGGGACAGCCGCGGGCGATGGCAAGCAGGACATTCCTTACGTCAGGCAATGCGGGTTGTAGCTGGTCTACAACAGCAGATTGTGTTTGCATCTTTCCCACCTCCACAGAAAGTCAGAGAACAGCTGCCGCGCAGAATACCTTTCGTAAATGGAGATGTCAAGACCTTCACTAAAGTGGGGGCATGCGTAGCGGCTCGAGCGCGGGGAGCGTCCCCTCCGCAAGGAAGTCGAGCATGGCGCCCCCGCCCGTCGAGCGGAAGACGCGGTCGCCCTCGAACGAGAATTTTTCGATCGCCGCGAGCGTATCGCCGCCCCCCACGGCGGCGCGACAGCTCGCGGCGGAGAGAGCGCTTGCAAGCGCGTCGGTTCCTTCCGTGAAATCCTTCTCGAATACGCCGAGGGGTCCGTTCCAGAGGACGAACGAGCTCTTCGATATCTCTTCGCTCCACGCTCGGGACGTTTCGGGCCCGTTGTCGACGATCGTCTCATCGGAGCGTATTTCGTCCACGCGGCAGATCCTCTTCCCTCCCCGGGAGGATGAGACGACGACGTCCGTCGGCAACAGCAGGCACGCGCTCTTCGCGAGATCGTCCGGAACCGGAATGTCCGAAACAAGCGACGCTCCGACGGAGAGGCCCCGCGCTTTCAAGAAATCGTTCGCGAGAGCGCCCCCGACTGCGACGCGGCCGTAGAGAGTCGAGAGTTTCCGGAGCACGGGCTGCTTCGTCTCGAATTTCGCTCCGCCGACCACGGCGAAGGCGCCCGGGGGCGGCGTGAGCGCCTCGGACAGGCGGGCTACTTCCTCTTCAAGAAGGAGGCCGGCATACGAAGGAAGGAGCTGCGCGACGCCGACGTTCGATGCGTACGGGCGGTGCGCTTCGGCGAACGCGTCGTCGACGAAAAGGTCCGCGAGAGAAGCGAGTACTTCCGCAAGCGCGGGGTCGTTCGCCTCTTCGCCCGCCTCGCGCCTGATGTTCTCGAGCACGGCAACCTCGCCTGAGGCGAGCGAGGCCGTATGCTCGGCCGCTCGCGCGGGAGATTCTCCGAAGAATCGCAGCGGAATACGGGGCGCGAGGCGGGCGAGATGGTCCGCGACCGGCTTGAGCGACGCGCCTTCGCGCCCGAGATAGCCGACCGCGATAACCTTCGCCCCCTGCCTCACGAGATGTTCGAGCGTCGGGAGGCCGCGGCGCAGGCGGAAGTCGTCGGCGACCGTGCCGTCCGCGCGAAGCGGCACGTTGAGGCTCGTGCGCAGGAGAACGCGCTTGCCCGCCACCTCGGCATCGGCGAGTCGTCGGAGGTTCATAGCCGGCACGCTTTCACGATGGAAAGGAATGGTTCGACATCGGCGCTCGAGTGGCCGACGAGGAACCCGGACACGTCGCCGCCCGCAATGAGGGCGGGCGCATTCTCGGGTTCGACCGAGCCGCCGTAGAGAACGGCGACGCGCGCGAGCGCCTCGCGGCCGAGCGCGTCGGCCACGACCTTGCGGATGAGGATCGAAGTTTCGCGCAGTTCCGCGGGCTTCATAGCGTCCGCCGCCGTCTTCCCTATGGCCCACAAGGGCTCGTACGCTATCAAAAGTTTTCCTGCGGAGGCCTTCGGGAAGCCGGCGAGCGCCGAGGAAAGCTGCTCCGTAAGAAAGCCGACGTAATCGCCCGAGGCGTCGCGCTCTTTTTCGCCGATGCACAGGACGGCTTTGAGGCCGGCGCGCGCGGCGCGCTGCAGCTTCTCGCGGACGTCGTCATTCGTCTCGCCCTCGGCGCGCCGCTCGGAATGCCCGACGATGACGGCGGAAGCGCCGAGCGCCTTGAGCATCTCCGCCGAAACTTCTCCCGTGTGGGCGCCATCCTCATACGCGGAGAGCGTCTGCGCGCCGACCTCGAGCTTCGAACCGCGAAGGGCTTCCGCGACGACGGGGATGAGCGGGAAGGGCGGCATAAGCGCAACGTCGACGCCCGCGAACGCCGCCGAATGGCGCCTCAGCGCCCGCGCGAACTCTTTCGCCGCGCGCGGGGCCTTGAGATACATCTTCCAGTTTCCGATGACCAAACGCCGTTTTCTCATACCAACCTATGGTAGCACAACCGCCCTTTCCGCAGGGCGGCGATCGGAGCCCCCAGGGCTAGGGCGCCTGTTCTTTCCACGAACCGATGGTATAGCCGCCCGACGGCCCGTTGGTGAAGAGCATATTGGCGATACCGGAATCGTAGGTGAGCGTGGCGCCGCCGGTCGCCGTTATCTGATAAGCGGTCGCCTCCTTGATGTTGCTGCCGCCTTCGATCGAGAGCGCCCCGTTCTCGGCCACGAGGATGACCGAGCTGGCCCCGCCGGAGAGCGCGATGGCGTTCCCGTTGCTCTCGCCGCCGCAGGACGAGGCGTAGGGACACGAACTGGTTGAGAGGATCATAGGATAGCTGCCGCTCTGCCCCGAGCCGGTGAGCGATGCGCCGCCGCCTATCGAGACCGTCCCGTTCGCGACAAGAACGCCGCTCGCTGTTCCGTACGACGACGCCAATTTGAGCTTCCCGCCGCCGTCGAAGGAGACGTTGCCCAGGACCCACAGCGTGCCCGCCTGCGTCAGCGTTCCGCCGCCGCCGACGTAGAGGTTCCCGGTTATCTTCTTCGGGCCGAGAGTCATTCCCGAAGAGCCGACATTCACGTCGCCCGTTATCGTACCGCCCGCCGCGGCCTGCGTCTCCCAATCTTGGATGTTGCCGTCTGAAATGGGCATCGGCATAGGCGACGGATCGGGACGCGAAGCATCGCACGCCTTGTTGTTATAGTTCCCGACCTGGCAATAGAGGGAGCCGGCGACCGTGGCGCCCGTCACCGTGTGCGACCACGCGATGCCTTGGCCGCTCTGGCCGATGATGATGCCGCTCGGGCTTGTGGCGCCGCCGATTGCGGACGTGAAGCCGCCGAAGTAGAGGCGGAAGTAGGCGTCGAGGCCCGCAGGCGAGGTCGAGCTCCAGCTCCCGCCGTACTTGCCGAGCTTCGCCTGCCCGCCCGAGAAGGACGAGTTCGCTCCCGCGACGTAATAGTTGTTCGAGTTCGAGCCGCCGTCGAGCACGTACCAGTACGTTACTCCGGGCTGAAGCGGCACGGTCGACGAGAAGAGCGCGTCGACCCATCCGAAGCTCGAGGTCACGAGCGACGCGCTCAGGCTCGCGCTCACGATGTCGGTCGATGCCGGCGAGCCGTTCGCATCGCCCGTGATATGGACCGTGAGGTTGCCGGGATTGCCGACCTTCTCGAGGTAGAGGGAGAGTTTACCCGGCGTTCCCGATTGGCCTACCTGGAAGCTCTGCGCGATATCCTGCGCGCCGCTCGTCTTCCCGAACACGATGGTCGACGGCGGCGGCGTCGGCGAGTCGTTCGATTGAGTCACGGCCGAGGCGCTGCTGTCGGCCGCAATGGCGGAACCGGTGATGTGTTCTCCGGTCGTCGCGCTGATGTCGCCGTTCGAGTAGACGCTGCCGTTTATCGTCGAACCGCCGCTTAAAACGAAGCCGCCGTCGCCCGCCTGGACGCCGTAGTTGAAAGCGACGCCGGTCCCCTGGCGAAGAACTATGGCCGCGGCGCGCTCAAGGCCCGCATTCGCGCCGGTCGAGGTGATCGAAACGCCGCCCAAAATGTTTCCGACGAGCGCGGTCGCCGCGGCTCCGCCGACCGAAAGAGTTTCCGAGCTTTGCGTCTGCTTTCCGTTCATAAGCCGGTACGCGAGATCCTCCGCGAGCGACTCGGCGGCGAAATAGCTCTGGCGCGACAGCTTATAGTTGTCGGTCGCCTGAATGGAACGCGAGATGGGAGCGACGAGGCCGATGACGACCGAGAGCGACGCGGCGACGAAGAGAACGGCGGTTATGAGCATCACCTGGCCGCGCGCCGAGGCGGGCTGGGATATTTTTTTCCGAATACGATGAGTGGGGTTCATATTTTTATTCATCTCCGGCTCAGTACGATCCGCGCAGGACGATCGTGTCGTAGAACGTCGTGCTCGCGACCGAAGGCGAGGCGCCGGTCTGAAGCGCGAGCGAAATGCGGACCGCTTGCGAGTTCGCCGTTTGGATGCTCGTGAACACGAGGCTCTGCACCGAAACCGCGGAATCGGTGAGCGGCGACGGCGTACCGCCGTTCTCGGCGACATCCAAGGCACCTCCTTGAACGGAGAACTCGACGGTCGCCGGATTGCCCGACGGATCGGTCGTGTTGAGCTTGAGGTCGCCGGGGCTCGCGCCAAGAAGGCTGCCGGCGCCGTTTATGCTGCTCGCACTTCGGATAGCGCGGCTCATACGCTCCATCGCGGTCTCGCCCGACGTGAGGAGCTTGTTCTGGTTTTCGACGCTGCCGTAGGTGCCGAATACGAGCCCTACGACATTGAGGACGGCGACGAGGAGCAGGCCGAGCAGGCCGATGTAGACCATCATCTCGATAAGCGTGAAACCGGCGCCTGCGGCACGCGGGCCGCGCTTAATTTTTGAAAATATTATCGACATAGGTCGCAAGAGTAATGGTGGAGGTGGCGGCGCGGGCGGGGAACGCCACGGAGACGGTCGCGAGAAGCGTGTTCGGATCAAGCGTTCCGCCGCTTCCCGTGATATCGCCGTTCACGTCGCGGTTCACCGGAGAGAAGACGATGGTGCGGTTGAACTCTCCGCCGATCTCGGGCTGGGGCGTCGTGGTCGCGGTCCACGTCCCGTTCGCGAAGTAGAGATAGTATGGCACCCCGGCCGTGAAACTGCCGACCGTGGCCGACCACGACGCGTCGCGCATAAGCTTGACCGATTCGATCCCCTCTTCGGCGAGGAACATCGCCTGAGCCGAGCCCGCGAGCGACGCGGATGAGCGCACGTAGGCCGCATAGGCGGACGTGATGCCGAGAAGCCCGATCGCGACGACCGCGGCGGCGACGACGGCCTCGATGAGGCTGAAGCCGCGGGTATGAGGATGGTGCGCACACATACTCCTCTTATTGTACCTCAACGTGTCCGGAGGACGAGACGACGATCGTCTTTTGCGGAGAACCGCTTACTCCCGTGGAGAGGACGAAGCTGCCCCACTCCCCCGTGTCGCCCGTCAGCTGGTCGAAGATGATGTCGGAGCCGCCGCCCGCGAGGCTTATCGACGAGGCCTGGAGCCCGCCGGGGAACTGCAAGGTTTCGTTGCCCGGCGCGCCCGCCTGGTACGACGCTCCGGCGAAGAGAACGGCGCTGCCGCTCGACAGGTGTATGCCGTACGGCGTCCCGCCGAGACCGGAGAGCGTTTGCGTGCGCGCCTTGTCGATGAACGACGCGATGTTGCGGCTGCCGAGATCGAGCGACTGCGCCGCTTCGAAGTCGTTGAACCCGGCGAGGACGATGGCGCTGAGGAGGAGCGCGATAGCCGCGACGACAAGTATCTCGATCAGCGTGAAGCCGTAGCGGAGCGAACGGCGTCGTACTACGACAGGATGAGGCATAGCTAGATGGAGCTCGAGAGGGAGTAGATCGGCATAATCATCGCGATGGCGAAAAAGCCGACGGCCGCGCCGATGACGACCATAAGCACGGGTTCGATGATGGTCGAGAGATCCTTCGTCTGCTGCTCGACCTCTTCTTCATACATATCCGCGACGTGCGCGAGCATACCGGGTACGTCGCCGGTCTCCTCGCCGACGGCCATCATTTCGGAGAACATCACGGGGAAGATATGTTCCGCGCGGACGAAGGCGTCGGAGAGCGGCTTTCCTTTCTCGACGAGTTCGCGCGCTTCGAGGATGATCGGGCGGAAGCGGGTGTTCTGCACGACGTCTGACGTTATGGCGAGCGCGTTGAGCGCCGACACGCCCGCGGCGAGGAGCGAGGAGAGCGTGCGCGCGGTGCGCGCGGCATTGACCTTCTGCACGATGCCTCCCACGACGGGGACGGCGAGGACCGCGCGGTCCATAAGCTCGCCGCCGACGCGCGTCCGTATGAACGCGATGAACGCCGAGACGACAATGACAACGGCGACCGTCGTGACCGCGGCGTTCGCGATGATGAGATCGCTCAGTCCGATGATGATGCGCGTCGGCAGCGGCAGATCGGTGTTGAGCGAGGCGAAGGTCGACGAGAGGGTCGGCACTACGTAGATGAGCATAAGCACTCCGATCCCGATCATAACGGTGAGGATGATGGCGGGGTAGATCATCGCGCCCTTCACTTTCTTCGCAAGCGAGAACGAGTGCTCCATTTGGGCCGCGACGATGGTGAGCGACTGCGCGAGCGTCCCGGACTCTTCGCCCGAGCGCGACATCGCGATGAAGATGGGCGAGAACACCTTCGGATGCCGGCTCAGGGCCTCGCTCAGGGTGTGGCCCTGGCGGATATCGTCGCTCACGGCCTCAAGCGTCGAGTGCATCGCGGCGTTCTTCGTCTGCTTGAGGAGCACGGTAAGCGCGCGGAAAATAGAGAGCCCGCCCGTGATCATCGAGGAAAGGTTGCGCGCGAAGAGTATCTTTTCCGCGTTCGGGACGTCCGAAAAGAACGGGATGGAAAGCGAGGAGAGCTTCCATCCCCTCGGAGCGGCCCCGCTGCGGCGCGCGAGGTCGACCGACAGCGCGGTCGAACCCTCGGTCCGCAGCGCCTCGACGAGCGCGTGCTTGCTTTCCGCTTCGCGCGTGCCCGAGAATTTTTCTCCGTTCTGCCGTACGGCGGTGAATTCGAAACGCTCCATAGAGTGCGGCGATTATCGCTTCTTCTTATTCATTGATGACGCGGAGCACCTCTTCCATCGAGGTGATGCCTTGCGCGGCCTTGAAGATGCCATCCTCGACCATCGTCAGCATTCCTTCCTTGCGCGCCTGCGCCTCTATCTCGTCGGAAGGCACGCGGCGGGAAATGAGTTCTTTGATCGCGGGCGACACGTGCAGTATCTCGAAGAGCCCGATGCGGCCGTGGTAGCCGTCTTCGCACTCGGCCGACTTCTTCGGGCGATAGAACGAGACGTCCTTCCACGTCGCGCGCGCGTCGAGGATGTGTTCTTCCTTGAGCGCCGCGAGAACGCGGTCGAGATCGGCGAGCTTCGAGAGCTCGTCGAGCTGGGCTTGCGTCGGCTTGTAAGCATCCTTCGCGTGACAAAGCTGGCGCACGAGGCGCTGCCCCACGATGACGCGCAGGGTCGATATGAGGAGGAAGGGCTCCGCATCCATATCGATGAGGCGCGCGACGGCGCCGGCCGCCGAGTTGGTATGCAGGGTCGAGAGCACGAGGTGGCCGGTCAGAGCCGCATTGACCGCGAGGTTCGCCGTCTCTTTGTCGCGTATCTCCCCCACCATAATGATGTCGGGGTCTTGCCGCATCAGCGTGCGCAGGCCGTTGGCGAACGAGAAGCCGATGTCGGGACGGACCTGCGTCTGGTTTATGCGCGGCATCTGGTATTCGATAGGGTCCTCGATGGTCGAAATATTGACGTCCGGCGTGTTCAAAATATCGAGCAAGGTGTAGAGGAGCGTGGTCTTGCCGCTTCCCGTGGGGCCGGTCGAGAGGATCATACCGACCGTCTGCTTCATCGCGTCGTGCATCTGCTCGAGGCCGATGCCGTGGAAGCCGAGCCATTCGAGCGAGAGGCCCTTGCGCCCTTCGGGGAGGAGGCGCAGCACGATCTTCTCGCCGAACGCGGTCGGCAGGACCGAAACGCGCAGCGACACGCGCTCGTTCTCGTTGTCTACTTTGAAGCGCCCGTCTTGCGGAAGGCGCTTCTCGTCGAGGCGGAGGTTCGAGAGCACTTTGACGCGCGCGGTGATGCCGTCCGCGGCCGCCTTCGGCAAAGTCATCGCGTCGCGCAGGATGCCGTCGATGCGATAGCGCACGAGAAGCTCTTTTTCCTGCGGTTCGATATGGATATCGGAGGCTCCTTGGGTTATGGCGTGGCGCAGGAGCGCATCGACGATGCGCACGATGGGCAAGTGTTCCGCGGCGCGCTTCAGGTCTTCCTCCGACGGCTCTTCGCCGGCTTTCCCGAGGACGCCCAGGGCTTGCGCCTCGTGGGCGATGATGTCGCCGAACTCCGCCTTGAGCGACTTCTGGTACTGAAGGAGCGCCGAGCGCATCGACTCGGTTCCCGTGAGCCGCGGCAATATCTTGAGATTTGTCTTCTTGCGGATGAAGTCGATGGCGGCGAGATCGTCGGTATCGAGCATCGCGACCTGGAGGGAATCCTCGTCGCGCCGGTAGGCGACGATGTTATGCGTCCGCGCCACGGGCTCCGGTATGACGCCGAGGATCTCGGGGTCGATGCGCTCCCGCTCGAGATTGACGAAGGGGATGCCGAGAACGGACGCCTCGACGCGGCGGAGGTCGTCTTCGGAAATGAGGCCGGCGGAGACGAGCGTGTCGCCGAGACCCTCCCCTTCGCGCGCGCGCGACGCCGCATCGTCTATCTGCGCCCGCGATACGAGTCCCGAGTCGAGCAAAAACTCTTTGAGCTGCCCCTCATCAACGTGCATTACTTAGTAGTATACCGCGCCAAAACATCGTGGCGCCCCGCGCTGCCCACAGGGCGGCGGCACTCGGGAGGAAGAGGCGGCTAAATTTGACAACTATGGCTATAAGATGCATTGTTTACGCCAGCGAACGGCAGTTCTTCCCACAGGAAAGGCGAATCAGGACGGAGGCAGTGATGATCTCAACGCTCGATTCCTACCTCATGGAACAAACGCAGCGCTTCTGCAACCGCTTCACAGAAGTGACGGGGCGGACCAACTATACGCTGGCGAAGTGGTTCAACATCGCGGCGACATCTTTCTTCCTTCTTGCCATGGCGCCGAGGATGAATCCGGTGACGGTGACGCTCTCGTTCCTCCTACTTGTCAAGGCGCTTATTGTCGCCGCCAGTCTCGACCTCGTCGAATGCGCGTATCTCGCAAGAGGGATCCCGGA
>JAKALC010000011.1 GCA_021813335.1 bacterium
TGGAGGCGAACTACCAGAAGCTGATCGCCGCGAGCCAGAAGACCGCGGCGCAGATCCGCTCGGAACTCTTCATGTTGCGCGATTCGGCGGCGATCCCGTTCGGCGAAGCGCTCACCTATGCGCAGGCCGCAGAGAGGGCGACGGGCACCCGCGCCGCCGTCACGCTCGCGGTCCTGAAGCAGGAAACGAACCTCGGCGAGAATCTCGGTACGGGCACGTGGCGGGTGGATATGAACCCCGTGCGCGACCAGCCGGTCTTCGTCTACATTATGCAGGCCTTGGGCCTCGACCCCGACAAGATGCCGGTGTCGAGGCGGCCGTCCTACGGCTGGGGCGGAGCGATGGGGCCGGGGCAGTTCATCCCTTCGACGTGGGTCTGCTACGGCGGATTCGTCAATACGCAGACCGGCACCTGCGCGCCGCAGGGCGGCTCCGGCGGCTCCTTCTGGCAGGGTCCCTGGCAGTACGTCGCGTCGAGCGACCGCGTGCGCAAGCTCCTCGGAGCGTCCGTGCCGAGCAACCCCTGGAGCCCGCAGGTGGCGATTATGGCCACCGCGATGCTTATGGCCGACAACGGCGCGGCGGCGCAGACCTACTCGGCCGAGCGCCTCGCGGCGCTCCGCTATTTCGCCGGCTGGGCGGGCGCGAACAATCCGGCCTTCGCCTTCTACGGAGACAGCGTGATGCAGTTCGCGGCCCAGCTCCAAGGGGACATCAATCAGATCGCCGGCTCCTAGGCGTTCGCGGAACCGCAGAAGGGCACCTTCCGCATGCGGAAGGTGCCCTTCTGCGGCGTGAGCCGCGCTACACCGGGCAGACCGGCGGCTTGTTGATGGCGCGCGCGAGGAATGCCGCCGAAAGGATGAGGAGAACCACCCCCGCGATGCCGACGCCCGTGCCGAGGTACGGTACCGTCGCGAGGAGCCCCGTGCCGCCTACGGCGGCGAAAAGCGTAGTGAAGAACACCGAACCGCACGATACGCATCCGAAGCCGATGAGCGCGAAGAGCGAGCCCGCGATTCCGCCCGCCACGCTTCCCGCCGCGGGCGCGGCGCGATAGGTACGGAGGTAGAACGCGAGGAGAGAGACGTTCACGCCGATGAGGAGCGCGGCGAGAGCCGTGTATCCCAGAGAAGACAGGGGAGCGTTCGTGATCGAAGAGACGAGGAGGCCGCCGACGAGGGAGAGCGCGAGCGAGTGGGAGAGCGACGGGTCGGCGAGGAAAAGGGAAGCGAGCGGGAGCGCGGGCAGCCAGACGGCGAGCAGGAATACGAGAATCGCCGTGACGCCGGCGAGGAGGAGATACGGCACTTTCGTAAAGACCTTCCGCATAGCGCGTTGTTCCCGCAGTATAGCCCGGAAACATTCCCCCACTTGAGAATGCGCATAGCTTCCGTGGCATGGGAGATGTGTCAACTGGGTCCGAATACCCATTACGGGCTGTTGACAATTTTGTTTGTCTATTTATTATAATAATCGGTACACAGAGTTCCTTTTCATTCACCGAACCGAACCAAAGGAGGACAGAATGTTCAAGCTTCTAGCACTTATCGCTGCAGCATTCGTTTCGTTCGCAACCGCAGCTCTCGCCGAGGACTGTCCCGCAGCCGCCCTGCGGCCGGTTATCAAGCCCGGGGATTCTTGGACGTATAAGAAGATCGACGACTGGCGCGGCGTCGTGAAGGAGACGTTCACGATGACCGTGTCCTCCGTTGGCGGCTCAGCGATCGAGCTCGTCCGAAAATCCGACGCGGTGCCGACGAGGACCATAACTGAAACCCTCGATCTAAACGGTCTCACCGGCATTGCCTTGTCAGGCAACACCAGCATCCGCTGGACACCGGATAACAGGATGTTTGTCTTTCCACTCAAGGTCGGCACAACGTGGCAGTCGGATGTGCATTACGCGCGGGGCGACGGCATCACCGGGTCCATGTCGCTCGCGAACGCGGTCGTCGGCTGCGAGCGCATCGGGGGATTCGACGCTTTCAAAATTACGGCAAACGGATCATACTTTCCAGACGGCATGCAGGGAAATGGTTACATGATTCGGACCGTATGGTACGCTCCCGCAATCGGCGGCATCGTCAAGGAACACTTCGAGACCAGTTGGAACGGGACCCCCGGTGTACGGGTCACTACGGAACTCACGGGGTATACTTTCGCTGCAGTTCGCGCAGCGACAAGAAACAAGTAATCCTCCAACAAAGGGCGTACAGCATTAAGCCGGACGGAAACGTCCGGCTCTTTCTTACGAGGCCATCTAAAAACTCATTTCCGGCATCGTGAAAGCTTTTTTGCATAGCAACGAATGAGTGCGACGGACACAAGCCCTTCATACTGCGCCCGGGTGTGCTCCCAGAGGTAATCGAGCCGTCGTTGCTGATCAAGGCATGCAATGGAGCGCTCCACCTTCCAGCGACAGGGTGCATACCTGCGCTCAGCCCGATCATCCCAGAGGCGGGGTGGCTTGTGGCGATTGGCGAAGCCGCGATGATCAACTGCGGATTTGATGCCTCGCCTGCGCAACTCGCTTCTGAACTCCGCGCTGTCATAGCCCTTGTCCGCCCGAAGCCGCTTCGGTCTGCGGCGTCGGGTGCCAACAACAAGCGCATCGATGGTCGGCAGCGCCGAATCAATGTCCGCCACGTTCGCTTTCGTGGTGAGTACGGCAAGCGGCAGACCGTTGCCGTCTATTAAAATGCTCCGTTTTAAGCCGTTTTTCTTCTTGAATCCCGAGTATCCAACCTGATCGTGACCCCCTTTTTATTCTGTCGAACAGAAGCATCGAGATACGCATTCTGCCAGTTGATCTTGCGGCGGCGGTTCAGTTCCATGAGCAGAATGCCGGCCATGGCCGCCCATCGGCCTTCTCGGTGCCACGAAGTGAAGCGATACCAGCACGTTTTGCCGGAGCCATAGCGCTCGGGTGGGATATCCTCCCAGCGGCAGCCGGTGGAGAGGACATAGAGGATGCCGTTCATCGTTTTGCGGTCATCGGAACGAGGCCTGCCGGTTCGCGCGGGCACCGGCATAAGCGGAGCGAGGAGGGACCATTCCTTGTCTGAAAGGTCTGACGGGAGCGGTTTGAGAGAAGACATGAGCAAAAGTGAGGCGGATAATGCCCCTGCTCCTTGGAACTATTTTAGCATGAAAAGAGAGTTTTTAGATGGCCTCCGTAAAACCTTCCGGCGGCAAGGCTCTGGAATTTTGGTCGACAGCAAACTCAACTCCGTGTTTTGCGAGCACTATTCGCTCAATCTCGATAGCAACATAACTCGGATCAATATTTTGTGCGCTGAATCTGTCCTGTACAGCTTCTTGCACTGCACTTCGCTCTTCTGACCGAGATTCATGAGGCGTTAGGAGCAAGCCCAAGACGCGAGCTGCCTTCCATTGCCGTCGGCGTATCGATGTACTGCGTTGACCACAGCGGGCAGCATGTATCTCTCGTCGCTTTCATGCTTCATATGCCCAACGGCTTCGTAAGCCATCTTTAGCAACGGCTCTTTATCCTCGGGTCGCGGAACTTGCGCGTCTCCGACAAAGCCACCGATATATACTCGGTCGCCGTCGACGTTACGATTGCGGATCGGGATATTTCTCGCGATCGCATTTATGCGATCGAGAAAATCTCGGAATTGGTCAAATGATATTTGTTGTACCTTTTCCGGGTGTTGTTGCAAATCATCAAAGAAATCGTAAGCGCCCGATCTATTCAGAAATGCGTCTACTTTCGCTCCGCTAGCTTCGCGAACCGCTTCCGAACCCTGTCTCATATCTCAATCTTAGCAGATTTACCTGCCACGAACTTAGACCCTCCGCAGCGCATCGTCGGGCTATGCGTCCGCATACCTCCGATACTAAATACTTCGGGCGGAGGAGGTGAGATTCGAACTCACGGTGCCTTGCGGCACGCCTGTTTTCAAGACAGGTGCACTAGACCGCTATGCGACTCCTCCCGGACTTACCGCGCCGATGATGAATGATTCGTCGGCGCGTGCTCGTGCGCGTCCTTGGGGCGGAACCAGATGAGGTAGATGATCTCGAGGATGCCGAGCGTGTTCACGACGAGGAGCGCGACGAACCACCATTTCTGGCTTCCGCGCGCGGCGTACCAGAGCGAGAATCCCTTGAGGACGACGGTCCAGAGGAGCGCGACGAGGATGAGCGGCACGAAGATGCTGCCGGGGCCGGCGGCGAGCGGCGAGTAGAACAGGGAATAAGCGTGCATATGCGCCGAGCATACCATACACTTGCCCTATGCGGTATCTCGGCGTCGACTTCGGCACGAAGAAAGTCGGCCTCGCGCTCTCCGACGAGGCGGGCATGATGGGTTTCCCGCATAAAGTCGTGCCCGCCTCGCCGCGGCTTGCCGGCGAGCTCTGCGCGCTCATCGCCGCGGAGAACATCGGCGCGGTCGTCATCGGGGAATCGAGGAACCTCGCGGGCGGCGATAATCCGATCGCCGCCGCCGCCCGCGCGCTCGGCGACGACCTCGCCCTGCGCGCGGGCGTGCCGGTCTTCTACGAGCCGGAAGCGTTTACGACCGCGCAGGCGCGGCGCGCGCCGAGCAAGGAAGGGAAAACGCGCGCGCCGAAAGGGAGCGCTCCCGTCGACGCCTCGGCCGCGGCCCTTATCCTGACAAGCTATCTTTCCCGTCATTCATAATGAATAAACCCCGCATTTCCCTCGACGAGTTCTCGAAGATAGACGTGTCCGTCGGCACGGTCAGAAGCGCCGAGCGCGTGCCGGACACCGACAAGCTCCTGCGGCTCCTCGTTGATTTCGGGGAAGAGGCCGGTCCGCGGCAGATCATTTCGGGCATCGCCGCGTACGTGCCGGAACCCGAAACGCTCGTCGGCCGCCAGCTCGCATTCGTGACGAACCTCGAGCCGCGCGCGATACGCGGACTCGAATCGAACGGAATGCTCTTCGCCGTCGGATCGGGAGAGGCCTTCGCGTTTCTTTCGCCCGACCGCGCCGTGCCGCCCGGCACCGCCGCGCATTAGCGCCCCCGCGCTGCGGTATACTTCCCGCATATGTCCTTCGCGTTCGGCGAGCGATTGCGTGCCGCGTTTGCGCCCCCGCGCTATCTCGCGCTTCCCCTGTCGGGCATCGACCTTTCGACAAGCGGCGTCAAGACCGTGCGTCTCGCCGAAAGCGCCCACGGCCTCATCCTCGCCGGATACGCGCAGGTGTGGCTGCCCTCCGGCGCGTTTTCCGACGGCGAGATCGTCGACCGCAAAGCGGTCGTCGCCGCGCTCGCGGAGGCCGCGAGAATTTCCGGCATCTTCACCGCGAACGCCGCCCTTCCGGAATCAAAGTCGTACCTCTTCGAGACCGCGGCGCCGGGCGCCGGGAAGGACGCCTGGCGCCTTTCGGTCGAACAGCATCTCGACGAATTCGTGCCGCTCGCGCCGCCCGAGACCGCGTTCGACATCGTCGGGGTAGGGAAGAACGCGGCAGGCGACACGCTCCTCGCGGGCATCGGGTTCGCGCGGCGCATCGTCGACGACACGGTTTCCGCCTATGACGAAGCCGGCATCCGCGTGCGGGCGCTTGAGGGCGAGACCTTCGCGATGGCGCGCGCGCTTTTGCCGCGCGGGGACGATTCCACCGTCCTCATCATCGACGTCGGCAAGACGACGACGAAAATCGCCGTCGTCGCGAAGCGCGTTCCGCGCTTCGCGACGACCATCGGCATCGGCGGCCATGCGCTCACGCTCGCGGTGCAGAAGCACTTCGGCGTGAGTGAAGCCGAGGCCCGCACGGTGAAAGCCGAACGCGGCATCGTGCCGAGCGCCGGCAACGAGGATTACCTTGCGGCCATGCTGTCGACCGTGTCCGCCATCCGCGACGAGATTTCCCGCCGCCTCGAGTACTGGCAGAGCAAAGCCGCGCTCTCCTCGGAGCATGAGCCGGTATCGCGCGCCATCCTCGCGGGCGGCAACGCCTCGGTGCGCGGGCTCCCCGAGTACCTCGAGGGAGCGTTCAAGGTCCCCGTCGCTACGGGCGACGTCTTCACGAACCTCGCGCCGCGCGATACCTGGCTCCCGTCCCTCGACTACACCGAGTCGCTCGCGTACGCGACGGCCATCGGCCTCGCGCTCTACGACGACACCCAACCGTATGTATAACGAGCGCACCAATCTCCTGCCCGCGAGCCGCCAGCGCGCCGTTCTCCGCAATTATTTCCTGCGCCTCGGCGTCGTCACGGCCGTGCTTGTCGCCGCCCTTCTCTTCGCGGCCGCGGCGCTCCTCCTCCCGACCTACGTGTACCTATCGGCGAGCGAAAAGGCGAAGCAAGCGCATCTCGCGAGCATCGAATCCGCCCTTTCCTCCGCCGACGAATCCGCCCTTTCCTCGCGCCTCATCGCGCTCTCGAACGATGCAGCCGTCCTTACGGCGCTCCAGGATGCGCCGTCCGCGAGCGCGACGGTCCGCGCCCTCCTGGGCATCCTCCGTCCCGGCGTAACGCTCTCGAGCATCACGTATGCGTCGCCTTCCGGCGCGGCGCGGGGAACGCTCGCGGTCTCCGGGATCGCGGCGACGCGCGATGCGCTGCGCAGTTATCAGCTCGCGCTCCAGAACGCCCCGTTCGCCGCGAATGCGGACTTGCCGGTTTCCGCATACGCGAAAGACAGCGATATTCCTTTCACGATCACCGTAACGCTCGCGCCATGAAATCCCCCCTCTCCCACCTGCTCGCCGCGCTCGCCGTATGCGCCGTCATCCTCGCCGGCTACGGGGCGGCGTATGCCGCCGTCGCCGCGGAAAGCGCCTCCGTCGCGGCGCTCGAGAGCCAGATCGGCGCGGCGACGGCGACGGCGAACCGCATCGCCTCCGCGCGCGCGGCGCTCGCCGAGATCGCGGGCGACGAGGCCGCCGTGCAGGCGTACTTCGTTCCCGAGTCCGCCATCGTCGCGTTCATTAACGCCCTCGAGGAGCGCGGCCGCGCGCAAGGGGCCAGCGTGAGCGTCGCGTCCGTTTCGGCGCAGACCGTGAAGGCGCATCCCATGCTCGCGCTCGCGCTCACCGTGACGGGCACCTTCGGCGCGGTGATGCGCACGGTCGGCTCCGTCGAGTATGCGCCGTATGATCTCGCCATCTCGACGCTCTCCGTCGGGCAGGACGCGAAGAGCGGCTGGCGCGCCGATCTGACGCTCTCCGTCGGTTCGGCGCTGTCCGCCGCGACGACGACGCTCGCGGCGCCGGGAGCCGTAGCGCCCGCCCGCTGAATGCGTATGACCCTTCCTCCCCTCACCTCCCTCGCGAAGCGCTTCAGGTACGGCGCGTCCATCGACCCCGTCCGCGACTGGCTCGTCCTCCTCATTGTTGCGGCTCTGGCGTTCATCGGCATCGTCGCGTGGAATATCTGGGCGTTCGATACCGTCGCGGGCGGAGGTACCATCGGTTCTCCGGCTCCCGTCGCGCCGCCCGCCTTCAGCCAATCCTCGCTTGACACCATCCGCGCCATCTTTGCGAGCCGCGCGGCGGAGGAAGCGAAATACGCGGACGGCACGTATTCTTTCGCGGATCCCTCGCACTAGCCGGAGGAACCGCGCCAAGCGCAGCGAAGCGAAAACAACGGCTCGCATCCGAGCCCGCTTGGTAGTAGGGTGGGGAAGTTCGCCCCCGTAGCTCAATGGACAGAGCCGCGGACTTCTAAGCCGCTGATGTGGGTTCGATTCCTACCGGGGGCACAGCTGGTCCGCCCGTCAGCGGACGAGACAGGGGCATGTGGCGGAACTGGTATACGCGTACGTCTCAGAAGCGTATGTCGCAAGACGTGAGGGTTCGACTCCCTCCATGCCCACACGAAAATAAAAATGCACCCTTAGCTCAGTCGGTAGAGCAGCGCATTTACACTGCGAAGGCCGGGGGTTCGAGTCCCTCAGGGTGCACTTGAAACTAAACGCCCGGCGGTCTAGGTTTCCAGGGATATGACCGAACGCGGGGATCCGCCCGGCGCCGCGTGCGTCGGCATCATTATGGACGGGAACCGACGCTGGGCGCGTTCGCGCGGCTTGCCGAGCATCGACGGACACACCGCGGGCTTCGCGAAGGCGAAAGAAATCATCCGCCACGCGTTTTCGCGCGGCATCGGCACCGCGATCCTCTACGCGTTTTCGACGGAGAACTGGAATCGCGCGCCGGAGGAGGTCTCCTATCTTATGCGGCTCTTCGCGAACGCTCTTGCGGACGAACTCGCCGAAATTTCCCGGGAGGGCATCCGCATCCGGTTTCTCGGCGACCTCGCGCGCCTGCCGGAGGAGCTCCGCGCCGCCGCGCGGAAACTCGAGACCGAAAGCGCCGCGGGCGGCGCGGAGAAGACGCTCGCCATCGCGCTTTCCTACGGCGGCCGCGCGGAAATACTCGCGGCGATGAACCGGCTTCTCGCCGCGGGGACACGCGCGGTCGGCGAGGAAGAGATGAATGCCGCCCTCTGGAGCGCGGGTCTGCCGGACCCCGACCTCGTCATCCGCACGGGCGGCGAGAAGCGCCTCTCCGGATTCCTCCCGTGGCAGTCGGTCTACAGCGAGCTTTTTTTCACCGATACGCTCTGGCCCGATTTTTCGCGGGAGGAATTCGACGGCATCCTGGCCGGCTTCGCCGCGCGCGAGCGGCGGCGCGGGAAGTGACGGGAAGTGCTACGCTCCTAGGGATGGAACTTCCCGTCCTCTACGAAGACGCGGACGTCGTCGCGGTCGCGAAGCCCGCGGGGATTGCGACGCATCCGGACGGACGCTCGAGCGCGCCGACCGCCGAGGATTGGTTCAAGGAGAAGTACCCTGGCGTAAAGCTCGAGCGGCCCTATGCGCACCGCCTCGACCGCGACACCTCCGGCGTCCTCGCGTTCGCGAAAAGCGCGCCGGCGCATGAATTCCTCCGCAAAGCGTTTACCGGCCGCGCCGTGCGGAAAACCTATCTCGCCTTCGTGTACGGCGTGCCGAAAGAACGGAAAGGAACTATCGATTTCGACATCGGCCGCTCGCGCAAGGACTTCCGCCTGCGGAGCGCCCAGCCGAAGGCGCGCGGGCGCCTGCGCGCCGCGGTGACGCGCTACGAAGTCGTCGCCGACGACGGCGCATACGCGCTCCTCAGAGTCGAGCCGGAGACGGGCCGGACGCACCAGATCCGCGTGCACCTGAAAGCCATCCACCATCCCGTCGTCGGCGACCCGCTCTACGCGCCGGAGCGCCCGCCGGCGCTCGGCGCGGAGCGCCTCGCGCTCCACGCCTATGCGCTCGACCTGCCGCTCCCGTCGGGCGGGCAGGCGCGCATCCTCGCTCCGGTCCCCGCCGACCTCGCCCCCGCGCTCGCGCATTTCCCCTCCGCGCGCGGAAGATTTTCGGAAACTGCAGAAGGGCACCTTCTGCAACTGTAGAACCGGTCTCAAAAATAATGGCCGAGCGAGAGCCGGATTTTTCGAGCGAGAATCGCCGGCGCAGACTGAAACGTATCGAGATACGCTGAAGGCGAGCCGTTGCGGTTCGGAGCCGAAAAATCCGGTTCGTAGCGGCCACGCATTTCCAAAGGTTATTTTTGAGACCGGTTCTAATAATTTTTACAGGTTCCGGCTGCAGAAGGTGCCCTTCTGTAGCTTCTGCAGCCGGAATTGTTTTTAGCAGGAGCGCGTGGTAGAGTGCGCGAATTATGCAGAAGGTCATCACGCCCGTGAACGTCGAAGGACGCGCGAAACTCGGCATCCGCCCGGGAGATACCGTCCGCGTCGTGCAGAACATCGTCGAACTCAAGAAGGGCCGCGGCACCGACAAGAAAGAGAAGACCGTCAAAAACGCTCGTACGCAGGCGTTCGAAGGTCTCGTGCTCTCCGTCAAGCACGGCACGGAGCCGGGCGCCACCTTTACCGTCCGCGCGGTCCTTTCGGGCGTCGGCGTGGAAAAGACCTTCCCGCTCTATTCCCCCGTCATCGATTCCATCGAGATCATGAAGCGCTCGAAAGTCCGCCGCGCGAAGCTTTATTTCATCCGCGAGAAGGCCGCCAAAGAAATGCGCCGCCAGCTGAGGAACGCGCGCATGGTGAACCTCAAGAGCGACGAAGAAATCGCACCCATCGCGCCCATCGCGCCCGCGGAGACAGCGAACGAAGAAGTCGCTCCGGGGACGGAGCCGGTAGCAGAAGAGAAATCAGCTGAAACAATTAGTTAGGAAGCGTGGCTCATTTTTTATTTATCCACAACTAGTAGACACTATTACCTTGAGGATATGTTACTATATCCAGATGGGGAAGCGCGGCCCAAAGCCTGGTTTTAACGCAAAAAGGAAGATTGCGGAAACATGGTCGCCTAACCTTGCGTATGCAATTGGACTGCTAGCGACTGACGGCTGTTTATCGCCTCCAGGACATCTTATAGATTTAACTTCTAAAGATCGCGAACAGCTTGAAAATTTTCGGCACTGCATAGGCATCGACCTGAAAATAACAAAAAAACATTCCGGCGGCAGAGAATATTTAAGAATACAATTCAAAAATACTCTTTTTTATAATTTCCTTATTTCGATAGGACTTACACCGGCGAAATCTAAAACGCTCGGCCCACTTGCGATTCCACAAAGATACTTTTTTCATTTCCTGCGCGGCGTTTTTGATGGCGACGGCAGTACCTATTCATACTGGGATCCTCGCTGGAAGTCGAGCTTTATGTACTATGTATGTTTTGCATCGGCGAGCAGGTTGTTTATTGATTGGCTACGAGAAAATATTGAGAAGCATCTTTCTGTGAAAGGACATGTGACATCGGCGAAAAGGAATACCTGTTATCAGCTGAAATATGCCAAAGGTGACAGTCTGAAGATATTGCGACGAATGTACCAGAATGCGTCCAAAGGATCTTATTTATCGCGCAAGAGATTGAAAATAGAGCATACATTACGTATAGTAGGGGAGTCTTTGTCCCCAAGAAGAAGTTGACAAAGTAACGCCCAGGTGGTGTAATGGTAAACACGTATGCTTGAGGTGCATATGCCGCAAGGCGTGGAGGTTCGAGTCCTCTCCTGGGCACAAACAACAAACGCCTTAGGGCGTTTTTTGTTTGTGCGCAGAGGGCACCAGAGTTCCCAATAAACAGAGTCAGAAATGAAAGCGATCGGCGCGTGGAGAGGTATGCTAGGGAAACAGTGGTATAGCTGGGATGAGTTTGTAGAAAAAGTTAAAGAGTGGAAAGTGTCATCAGCCATTCAATATCTCGCTCGCTATAAACTTGATCCAAGAATGCCAAGCGTTCCGCGCTTGATCTATCCGAACGAATGGAAAGACGTAGGCGGTAGCTTCAAGGCAGTATTGGACCTTTAATCCGATACCGCACGTGCAAACGAAGATTCGACGCCAGGTCGCCCGAACGGGACCTGGCGTATTTGTTTGCAGATTTCTGACATAGGACAATCGATGCATTTTCTCCGTACTCACAATGCATTTTGCATAGATAGAACCCAGTTCGGAAACAGGGGTAATCCTGCGCACCCGCGATTCGATTGGCGCTCGGTTTCCGCCGTGCTAGCATCTTTTTCGGGAAGTTCGATAAAACGGTTCATTCAACAAACGGGAGATCGCAGCGATGTGCTATGCGTCTTTGGCGGCGCGGGGCGTCAGTTGTATCCGGACCGTCAGGAAACCGGAGCAGCTGAAGCGCAGGAAGCCCCGGCTGGGCATCGAAAAGTTGAAGGTCCTGAAGGAAAACCGCCTTCGTGAGGCGCGCCGGGCGGCGGCGAAGCTCGCGCGGCGAAAGCGCAAAAAGGCGAAGAAAGAAAGGGAGGCGCGGAAGATTTTGCGCCAGCGCAAACTTCTCCACTGAACAAAGTCAAAGCCCGGACGCGGATGCGTCCGGGCTTGCTGATTGCGTT
Organism: bacterium; assembly: GCA_021813335.1. Classification (GTDB taxonomy): domain Bacteria; phylum Patescibacteriota; class Minisyncoccia; order Phycocordibacterales; family SBAW01; genus JAKALC01. The sequence goes on from JAKALC010000011.1 coordinate 11,869, forward strand.
GCGGTTCAGAGGAGGCGGTAGAGCGCCTTCACCGCCATTTCCGCGAAATGGCTCGCGGCCGGGATGGCGAAGGCGACGAGCAGAGCAATTCCGATCTCGCCCGTCCACTCTACTTCTGAAATTTCCCCCTTGTTTCTCGGCACTTCGAGGATCTTTTCCATCCACTCCTCGTCCACGATGGCCGGAGTGATCCCCTCGGTACCGACGATCTCGATCCTTATCTCATTCCCCATTCTCACCTCTCCCCTGAAATGAACAGCTGCGGATTCGAACGTGGAATTCGTTTCTGGACTCACGGTATCTCATCGCCGCCATGCTCGCCACCCGAAGAAGCCGGCGAGCGCGAAGCTCGCGACGACGGCGAGGGTCTGGAACCATCCCCACTCCGTCTTGAGCGTATGCGTGACTCCGGCGATGATCAGATACAGGCCGACGGCGGCGAAGATAGGCGCCTTGAGCGCGTCTTCGTGTTTCCGGTCATGCTCATCATCCTGCGGCATTTCTTCCTCCCTAGCGGTAACCGAGGACGCTGTTCCAGTCCACGGTTGTTGCGATGAGCGCAAGTAGAAAAAGGGTCCCGGCGAGAACCCCTTTCCAATCATCGCGCCCGGATGCGCCAAGCCAACCCTGGCGCTCCTTTGTGTGATAGTCCATAGGATCTCTCCTGAAGTTGATCTGATACAACAATAGCATTTTCATATAAAAAGTCAATACTACCAGAGTGAATTCTCACCCTAAACGCAACAAACCCTGACGCATTGAAAAGGTGCGGCTTTTTGACTTCTTGACTGACACTAAGTGTCAGTCAAGAAGTGTCAGTCAAGACAGGCAATTGTTCTGGACAACTCACCACGAATCAGGGCGATATATACTGTGCTGATGCTCTACACGGGGAAGGGAGACGGGGGACGACGAAGGTGTTCGGGTGCGACCAGCAGAGGATCTCGAAGTCGTCGGAACTGCCGGAAGCGCTCGGCGCTCTCGACGAGTTGAATGCGTTTCTGGGCTTTGCGCGGGTGTGCGCCGCGGGCTCGCCGCGCATCGCGGCGGCCCTGCGCGGCGCGCAGGAAGCGCTTTTTGTCGTGCAGGCGGAAACCGCCGGAGCAGACAAACGCCTCGCGCCGGACGCCGTGGAGAAGATGGAGGCCGTCATCAACGGCATAGAACGGGAGATCCCGCCCCTGAAGGGGTTTTCCATTTCCGGCGGAACGGAACTCTCCGCGCTCCTCGACGTCGCGCGCACGCTCGCGCGCCGGGCCGAGCGGCGGCTCGTCGCTGCCGCGGATGCGGGCGCGCGCGCCGTTCCGCCGGAGACGAAGGCGTATATGAACCGCCTCTCCTCGCTTCTCTTCGCGCTTGCGCGGCTCGCCAACCACGAAGCGGGCGTCGCGGAAGAACAGCCGCGTTACGGTCAAGCGGCGTGATTCTCGTTCAGGGTGATTTCGTGGATCGACTGGTTGCGGTGCACGACCTCGTCGTTTCGCACGCTCCTGAAGAACTCGTATTGGCTTCTCGGGTGTCGGCCGTACCACGTGAGGAAGTCGCTCTCGATTGCCTTTGATTTGAGGGACGCCTCGTTCTGCTTGAGGAAAAGAGTGTATTGGTCAAACGCGTGTTGCTCGAAGAGGTAGTTGGTCTCAAGCGACCAGCGCGGGTTGATGAGGTATATGAAGTAGGACATCCAGAAATAAAAGAACGCAAAGAACAAGGGGATGATCGTATGGCGGATGATGCCGGCCGGCTGTTCTTTGCGTGCGAGGGCGGAGATGACGACCACATGTATCGTTTCATTGTCGGAAGCGAAATGCGCGAAACGCGCGATGGTCGAGAGCTTGAGCGCGCGTGTTTCGTCGGTGTAGAAAAGCGTGAGGAGCGTGAAGGCTGCCGAGGCCCAAGAATGATAGGGGACGCGCGCAATCACTTCGACCGCACGGAACTTGAGATACGAGGGCTTGCCATAGATGGCGTTGCCGCACCACACGAGTATCCCGCCGAGGAATCGCGGCAAGAGGCCGGGGCGGTACCGGTCAAGCGACGCTTTGTATTCTTGGAGCGCCGCCTCGTCATTTAAGGATTCTATAAGCTTTTCGAATTCTGCGTGTTCTGTCGACATGGCGGTAAAGGTTACGAATGACAGTATCACATCCGTACGGGACTGAATTAGCACTCTAATTGCAACACTCAGCGCGACGAGAATATCTGCCGCGGACTCTTGAATCCAAGCCGTTTGCGCGGTCGGTCGTTGAGGCGGCG
>JAKALC010000076.1 GCA_021813335.1 bacterium
GCTGGGTCGACATTACTAAGATCCCGAAGACTCAGGCGGAGCTCGCTATTCTGGTAAACGGGAAGACTCTCGCGGCCAAATAATCTCAAGAGAAACCGAAAAAACGCGCGGCGGCCTTAGGCCGCCGCGCGTTTTTTCGCCTCACGCCTTCCGCACGATGAGGAACGGCGTCATTTCGCTGTCTTGGCCGGCGGGGTTGTCGGAGAGGAGCTCGCGGATGAATTTTTCAGTAATAGAGCGGGACGATTTCCCGAGCGAGAAGGCGCCGCGGTAGTTGGCGTCCACGATGACGGTTTCCGAGCCGAAGCGCTTTTTCAGGTCGCGCGCGACGCCGTGGGGATCAGCGGGCGCCATCTTTGCATACTCGGTGTAAGGTTTGAGCGTCCAGGACATGGGGCAGTCGATCGATTTGGCCTGTTTGCCGACGATGTAGTAGAACGCGCCCTTGATGCCTAGGGGGCGCGTGAGAGCGGAAATGGCCGCGGCGAAGAGCGTGCGCGTGTAGCCGGCCTCGTCGATAAGGAGTTGCATCGCGGGTGCGGTGCCGTGCCCGAGGCCGCGGAACTGCGGCGTGCCGGCATAATTGCGCACGCGCTTCGAGAGGAGCCGCGCGAGCCAGGAGGTCTTCACCTCATCGCGGCGGATGATGCGATTCTGGGTGAGGCAGACGATCTTCTCGCTCACGAAGAGCAGGTCGCCCGGCGCGAGATGTTCGGCCGCGTATTCTTCAATAAGCGCGGCGAGATCGTCGCCCGGCTCGATGAGCCGGGTCTTCACGGGGAGCCGCAGGTATCGTTCGCCGCCGACCGTGTTCTCTAATTTTTTTCCTTCGTTCGCTTCTAGTGATGACATAATGCACATCAGTATATCGTACAGGTTCGCGCGGATGCTACTATGAGGAGCTATGAAAGGATACATAACCAACATCGAACAAGAGACGAGAACGAATACCGATTATCGGCGCGTTGTATATACGGCGAAGCACAGCCAGCTCGTTCTGATGAGCATCGCGCCGGGCGGAGAGATTGGCGAAGAGGTGCATGCGCTCGACCAATTCCTGCGATTCGAAGAAGGAGAAGGGAAGGTGATCCTGGACGGCGTCGAACACTCGGTCAAAGACGGCGATGCCGTTTTGGTTCCTGAAGGCACGAAGCACAATGTCATCAATACTGGTCCGGGAGCGCTCAAGCTCTACACGCTCTATGCGCCGCCGAATCATAAGGACGGCACGGTACAGGCAACGAAAGCGGACGAATACGAGGAACATTTCGACGGAGTAACGTCGGAATAGCCATGTTCGGACGACGCGCGTATTTCGATTCTGCCGCCGGCTGGAGCGGCAACCCGTCCTCTCCGCATGCGGAGGGGCGCCGTGCGAAAAAGAAGCTCGAAGATGCGCGGGCGGCAATCGCGCGTCTCGCGGAGGTCCAGGCGGATGATGTCATCTTCACGAGCGGCGCGACCGAGGCGAACGCGCTTGCGATCCTCGGGCTGGTACGAGGCTTGCGCGAGCGCGCCGGGCGCGATACGCCGGGTAGGAATAACATTCGTCTGCTGTATCTCTCGAGCGCACACTCGTCTGTCATCGAGAACATGAAGCTCGCCGCGGAAGAAGGCGTCTCGATTGGAGAATTGCCGATCAAGAACGCTCGCGTCGATGTCGAAGCGCTCGCAGAGATGCTCACGCCCGAGACGGCGCTCGTCTCGATGGACGCCGTATGCGGCGAGACGGGCGTGGTGTGGAATACGCGCGAGGTGGCGGAAACACTACGCGCATTCCGCACGGGCGTAGCAAAAAATGTGAGCGCTCCGGGCCGCTCGGCCAAGTCTTACTCACATTTTCTTGCTACGCCCGTGCTCCATGTCGACGCATCGCAAGCGCCTCTGACGGAAAAAATGACTCGTGCGCACTTCGGCGCCGATCTCATGACCTTGGACGGAGCGAAAGTTGCGCCCGTGCATGGCATCGGCGCACTCATCGCGCACCGCACTCCGCCAGCTGGCGGACCGCTCGCACCGCTCTACCAGGGAGGCGGGCAGGAGCGGGGGCTTCGCCCCGGTACGGAGGCTCCGGAGCTGGCGGAGGAGTTCGCGGCTCGCCTCGAACAGGCTACGTTCGGCCGCCTTGCGTTCCAGAGCCGCGCCGCGCGCGACCGCGAGCGCCTCATCGCCGCCATCACGAGCGCGATTCCTGGTCTTTTTGTAAATGAGAGCGGCCACGCGCAAGCGCCGAATATCCTCAATCTTTCCTTGCCGGGCCGGGACACAGACTACCTGGTCGCGCTCCTCGATGAGGCTGGGTTCGCCGTTTCGACCCGGAGCGCCTGCGAAACCGATTCCGAGGAGGGTTCCCGTGCGGTTCTTGCGCTCACGGGCGATCTAGAACGGGCTCGCGCGACCCTGCGGATTTCCTGGGATTCTCGGGTTCGTTCGCGGGACTTTGAGCGCCTTGCCCGGACTCTTATCCACTCAGTTGCGTTTGTTGACAAGAATGTACAAGAGTAGCATCATAGCCGTATGGATATCGAGGAACTCTCTAAATCTCAGCTGATCCTGCTCACGATCCTCGTAAACTTTGTGACCTCGGTCGCGACCGGCATTTTGACCGTGTCTCTCCTCGACCACGCGCCTCCGTTCGTAACCCAAACCGTCAATCGCGTCGTCGAGCATACCATCGAGACCGTCGCCCAGGCGGCGCCGGCCGCTATCATCCAGGCGCCCGCTCCCTCGAACCAGGAGCTCGTCACTGCCGCGATCGGAGCCGATGCCACGCGCGTCGTCGCGATCTACAACGCTTCAACCGGCACCTCGACGCCGGCGATCGCCATCGGCACCTATCTCCCGAAGGCGCGCGCCGCCGCGACCGCGGCGCAAGACGCCTTGGCGAAGGAAGTCCTGATCGAATTCCCGGACGGATCCGTCATCCCGGCGTCGCTCTCGCGGGCGGGAGAGGGCATCGAGATCTACGGCTTTGCCGATTCTGTAGCCCTGCCGAAAGCTTCCGCGCCTGCGCTCATAGCGCCAAGCGCGCTCAAGCTGGGAGAGACCGTGCTCGCGATCTCGGCTGATGGCTCGGCGGCAACCGGCATCGTCTCGCGAGTCGGCGACCCGTTTGC
>JAKALC010000077.1 GCA_021813335.1 bacterium
AGCGCCTGCCGGCCGCCTCCGACATAACCACGTATTTTCCTTTGATTTTCTTTATCATAGAGCGGGCGCCCCATGCATGAGCTTCAGCACCTCCGCGTCGCGGACCTCAGGGAAATGCGCGTAGTGCGCGCTGACTGCGCCGCGGAACATGCGCGGGTGCTCGAGGACGACGACTTCATCCGCTTCCTTCTGAAGGAGCGCGATCGCTTCCGGCGGAGCGATTGGAACGGCCGCGATGATGCGCGCCGCGCCTTCTTTCCGCGCTTTTGTGACCGCGAGCCGCATGGTGAGCCCTGTCGCGACGCCGTCGTCCACGATAACCGCCGTTTTCCCTCTGAGCGGGATCGCGCGCCGCGTGCCTCGGTAGAGCGCAAGGCGCCGCGCCGCTTCTTCCCGCTCGCGCGCCATTTCGGTGACGAGCCAGTCGCGTTCGAAATCCGCCGCCGCGTCGTCGCAGAGCGTGTCGCCTTTTTCATCGACGGCACAGAGCGCGTACTCCGGATTGTCCGGCGCGCCGACCTTTCTCGTTACGATGATGTCGAAAGGGAGGGACAGGAGCCGCGCCACCTCGGCGCCAAGGACGACGCCCCCGCGCGGGAGGCCGAGGATGACCGCCTCTGCGCCGGCGTGCGTTTTCAAGCGCTCGGCGAGCCGTCGTGCCGCGTCAGTGCGATTGTGAAACATGTGGGTGTTGTTTTCGCGATGCCGGCTTTCGTACCGGATTCATCATGGCGTTCTTCACCGCGCCCTCAAGGCGCGGCGGGCGCGTCAGGTGCTCTTCGCGTTCGATCTCCGCTTCTGATTTATGCCGTTTCGGTATGCGTATGAGCGACATATATTTTGCGAGAGCTAGAAAATGACGCCCGCAGTGTCGCGCTCATCTTTCGGGCGCACGAGGCCTAAAAGGAAGGCGCCGGCGCCGCCTGCCTGCTGGTTTTCTGTTCTGGGGAACACGTCGCCGGCCTCTTGAAACGAGCGCCATGCGAGGTGTGCCGTCGGACGCGGCGTGACCGTAATCGGCCCGTCCTTCGCGTCGAAATGCTCCGTCTTGCCGTCCGGCAGGTCGACCGTCACCTCCTTGTAGGAGCCATCCCAGTACATGAAGCACAACGTGCCGTGCACGCTCCGCTCTCCCTGAGTCACGACGATGGGGCGGCCGGAATGCGCTTCCGGCGCTTCCCATGCGGCCCGTACCGACGGTTCGCGCGGGAGCGCGAATTCCGTATCCGTTGTTTCGAACATAGTATGCCGCTAGGCTTGTAATGGGATTTTCACTGTTCTTTCATTGGCGCCCTCGATGACCGGCATGGTGACGATGAGGACGCCGTTGTCGTAGCGCGCTTCCGTTTCCGCGGCATCGACCGAGCGGGGGAGCGACACGCTCCTTGAGAACGAGCCGCGCCGGATCTCCTTGCTGTAGTAATCCTTATCCTCCGTTTTCTTTTCCTCCTCGCGTCGTCCGGAGACCGTCAGCGTGTCATCTTCAAGCGCGATGTCGATCTCTTCCGGCTTTATGCCGGGGAGGTTCATTTTCGCGATGATGTTCCCGTCATCTTCATAAAGGTCGACCGCAAGATCGCCGCCGAAGCGGGCGAACGCGGGGAATGTCCGTTCGTCGAAAAAACGGTCTAGATCTCCGAACGGTTTCCACTGCACGATGTTCATAGGCAGTATCGTTACGCGGTTAATCGAACGGTTCGAGCCATGCGCCGCGGAACTCTCGCTCGCGAGTTCCGCGGCGGGCCCAGCGCCTCATGCGTTCTTGGTCGTCACGCCTGTTGCGCCGCTCAAGCTGACCGCGATGATCGCGAGGCCCGCGATCGCCAGCGTCCAGGTAAGCGTCGCCCCAGTGAGGCCGAGAAACGCGACCACGAGGACAACGAGTCCCAGGACCGCGTTCGTCCATTCCTGCCACATGGTGTTTTTGGCTTATGGCTGATAAGTTCGACCTGACTCCATCCTCCACCCGCATGCAACAAACGCACCCCGAGGCGGACAGGAGTTATGCACTTGCTAAAACGCGCCCCAGTCTGGGTGCGTTTTCTGATATTCGCGGCAACGAAATTGTCGCCGTCGCTACGAAGCGGCGCCCAAGAAATCATTGCGCACCGTGTGCGCTTGTTTCTTTGCGGTAATATCTTTGAGGATCTGTACGTAGTACGCTTTTCCTTCGTGATGCACGGAAAACAGCGTGGTTTGCAAGTTCAAGAAGGAACCGTCTTTTCGCCGGTCGATCAGAGCATCGGTTTGGAACAGCGCGTTGTTTTGGAGCGCATGTTCTATCTTTTGGTATACCTCCGGCGGCGTCTTGCCGCTCTGCAAGAGTTCATAGGGATTTTTGCCGCGCACCTCCGCGCGCGTGTAGCCGAATTCCTTTTCCCACGCGGCATTCACGTGCAGTATCTCGGTGTCGCTGTTCGTGATGAGGACGGGCGCGAGCGAGCCTTCGGCGAGCTCGCGCAGGGGCGCCGGCGGCTGTTCGATGACCTGCGAGCGTTTCTTTCCCCAGCGCGCTTTCTGGAGGAGCGCCGAGAGCGTGGGGAGCGCGGAACGCATCGCGGCTTCGCGCTTCTCGAGGCGTTTCAGGAGATGCGCTGGATGCTCGGCAACCCAGTATTTGTAGCGGCGTTCAATGTAGAAATTCAACAGACCGTCTTTGTAGAGCGTGTCGACGATCATCTGCGCGGTCGAGCGCGGCATACCGGCTTTCTCGGCGATATCGGAAATGTGCGCTTCGCCTAAGGCGAGCGTTGCCAGATAGACTTTCGCTTCGCGCGGATTGTAACCGAGGGCCTCGATGACTTTTTGAGGCTGCACGATATAACCACTCTATGCCCGTGTCGGGCGGCTGCGCAAGAGGGTGGTGTGACGTGCTTAGCTCTTTTTCCGAACGACAAGGAATGGCGTCATTTCGTTGTTTTGGCCGGCTGGGTTATCTTTCAATACTTCCAAAATGAACTTTTCCGTAATGGCAGAAGTCGTTTTGCCGAGAGAAATCGCCCCGCGATAGTTCGCGTCAACGACGACTGCTTCGACGCCGTAACGGGCTTTTAATTTTTGTGCGACACCGTTCGGATCTTTCGGCGCCAGTTTTGC
>JAKALC010000078.1 GCA_021813335.1 bacterium
TCGCCTTGGTCGAGTTCGGCACCTCGATTCCCACGAGCGATTTGCCCGGGATGGGCGCTTCGATGCGCACGGGGTGGGCGGCGAGCGCGAGCTCGAGGTTGTTCGCGAGCGAAATGATCTTCGAAAGCCGCACCCCTTCGGCGGGCTTCACCGCGTAGCGGGTGACGGTCGGCCCGACCGACACCTCGTCGAGCTCGATGTGGATCCCGAAATTCTGGAACGTGCGCTTGATGATGTTCGCGTTCGCCTTGATGTCGCCCGTGCCGGGGCGGCCGCGGTCCGTGCCGAGGAGGGAGAGAGGCGGCGCCTCGTACTCGGCGTCGAAATTCGCGATGCCCGCGCCCGCGCGGGCGGCGAGCGCGCTCCGGGTGAAGACGTTCACCACCGGTTCGCCGGGCTCTTCCGCGTCCGCGCCGGGTTCCTCATCCGCTTCTTCCGTCTCTTCCGGCACGCCGACGACGTCCGTGAATTCCTCGACGTCGTAATCGTCTTCTTCTTTCTCGCGCTTATGGCGCAGGCGGCTCCACAGCGACGAGACGCGCTCGCCGAGGAGTTCGCCGAGCGCCTCGAGATCGCTCGCGATCGCGATGCCGACGGCGACGATCGCGACGAGGAGAACGATGGCGCCCCAGAAGCCGAAGAAAGCGGAGAGCTTCGCGCCGATCCAGGAACCCGCCGCCCCGCCGAAGTCCGCGCCGGGGAAGAGCCCGGCGAAAGCGAGGACGGACGCGAGGACGAGGAGGAGGCCCGAGGTCGTGAGCGGCTCGAGCGCCGGGCGGCCGAAGCCCGCATAGAACCCGACGAATAGGAGCGCGAGCGGGAGAAGGAAAGCGCCGATGCCGACGAGCGCGTAGGAGAAGGCGAACGCGGCGTCGCCGAAGGGCCCGGCCGCTCCGAACATCGCGAGGCCGAGGAGGACGCCGGCGGCCAGAAGCACGATGGCGGAGGTCCAGCGGATGAGGGCATCGTATTCCCTCACTTCCTGTTCGCGCCTGCGCGCTCGGCGCGAGCCGTTGCCGTTCCTGCCGCTTGGACGAGCCATAGTTATGCGCGTATTGTAGCACCGCTCCCGCTACATTTCTCCCGGTGTGAGCAGGCAATGCATTTCCGGGGCTCTCGCAGCGCGTCTGTGGCCTCGCTTGCAGCGCCTGTCACGCGGGGTATACTGTCCTTTACGATATGAGTCAGGGACAAACAGATGTAGGACATCAAAACGAGTCTCGACAGATGCAATTGAGAGCGAAGGGCTCTAATTTAATGGATTTTGTCCTAGAAAAAGACATATTTAACACTGTTTTTGAAAAAGACATACGGAGGGTCTTCATATACAAGAAAGCCGAGCGGCTTGCGAAGGCCGTCCATCTCGTCACTCCCGCTTTTGCCGATTCGTCGTCCTTGAGGAATCGCGTCGACGCTATCGCTGTCGGCCTTGTCGACGCGGCGATACAGCCGCCGAGCGCCGCGAAAGCGGCGCTCTCGCGCGAACTCCTCGCCCTCTCGAGCATTCTTTCCCTGGCGCGCACGAGCGGAACACTCTCGCCGATGAACGCAGAGCTTATCGCGCGCGAAGCGCACACGCTCCTCCAGGAAATCGCCGCGTATGAAGAGCCGCGCCTCTCGCTTGACGAGGTCCCGACCCTCTCCTCCATCGCCAAAAGCGCGCCGAGGAATGGCGCGCCGGGAGAACCGGCGCGCGAACTCCCGAGTGCCCGTAAAGGACATATAAAAGACACAGAAAACGTATCGGACAGCAATATAAAAGACAGACGCGAGGCAATTTTGTCCGTTATACGGAATAAAGGAAAGGCGAGCATAAAGGACATCTCGACCGTCATCCGCGGCGTTTCTGAAAAAACGATACAACGCGAGCTTTCCTCGCTTATTTCCGCGGGACGGGTTTCGAAGGAAGGCGAGCGGCGCTGGAGCACCTATTTCATAGCGTAATTCCTGGTCATAGTGCCTCCCGGGGAAAGTTTTGACGGGTGCGGTCGTCTTTGCTAGTATGTGCTCTGTGATGACGACCGGGGAATAATGGGCAATCTAGGCCGGAAACGGCCTATTTTGCGTCCCATTTCCTTGCCGTTATCCACACGCAGGCCCTCCGGGGGCGCTTGTTCCCGCTATACTGAACCCCAGTCCTTACGGGGACAAAGGTTCCCGGGGGGCGGGACTTTGAAAACGGAATAGCCGAGCACCACTTTGCGCCTAAGGGGCGTGAGGATTCGACGAACTTTCTTCGTTGCATCCCTGCGTCTTATTGGAAGAGCGTATTGGGTTCAAAGTGGTGCTCGGCATCAACCCTTGCCAGCTAACCTATCGCGCGCAGGTCGATGCCGCGCGCGGTGGGGTAGTGTGATTGAAAGTGCGTGTGCGAACTATCTACATCTAACTTGATTATCCAGTGCGTCTTAAATTCATTAACAATCGTTATGCAAACGGTAACTACGAAAGCGCTCGCGAAAGTCGCGGCGGTGGCGACCGGTCTTGCGATGGCGACGTCGGTGCTCTCGCTCGCGCCTATGGCGCATGCGGCATCGCTCACCAGCGCGCAGATCCAGTCGATCCTCTCGCTCCTCTCTTCGTTCGGCGCTGACAGCGCCACGATCGCGAACGTCAACGCGGCCCTCACGGGCGCGCCGGCGACGGGCGGTACCACGGGCTCGGCGGCATCCAGCTGCGCCTTCACAAAGGACTTGACGCTCAAGTCCTCGGGGAGCGAAGTGACGTGCCTCCAGAACGCGCTCATCGCGGGCGGCTACTCGATTCCGGCCGGTGCGACCGGGTACTTCGGTGCCCAGACGAAGGCCGCGGTCATCGCGTGGCAGAAAAAGGCAGGCGTCTCCCCGGCGGCCGGCTACTTCGGTAGCATCTCGCGCGCCCACTGGAATCTCGGTGGCGGCACGACGACGGGCGGCGGAACGGTAAGCGCCGGCACGGGAACGGGCCTCAAGGTCTCGCTCTCGCCGACCTCGCCGAACGGCACGGTCCTCGTGCAGGCGCAGGCCATCGGCGATCTCGCGGACTTCACGTTCTCGAACCCGACATCCGCTCCGATCAACGTCACGGGCCTCACCTTCAAGCGCATCGGAG
>JAKALC010000012.1 GCA_021813335.1 bacterium
CCGTTGTACCAGTTGAGCGACGAGAAGCGCTCGAGAGGGACCTCGACGCGCAAGCGGTAAAACTCGCGGATGGACCCTTCCATACCGCGGCGAGGGACCGCGAGCGTGAGGTCGGCCCCCGCCTCGATGAAGGCCTCGCACATCTTCGCTATCTGGATGCCGTGGGCCTTGCCGTTGGGCATCCGCGCATTGGCTACATAGTAGATTTTCATCGTGCTTTTTCGAATCTCCCGACGAAGGACAGCGCGAGGAGCGACGGGAGAAGGCGCGCGAGAAGCTGCATAAGAGGGCCGATGAGAGGCTTCCTTCCCCACGGAGCGTTCGCGACGAGAAGGGAGGGCTCGAGACCGGCATTGCGGCAGAGACCGAGGAGCACGCGCCGGTTGAACCAATACACGTGGCCCTTGTTCGGCCGGTTGTTCTCCGGCACGCCCCCGAAGAGCGCCTGGAGGCGGGCCGGGAGCGAATTGAAGTTCGGGACGCTTATGATGATGGAGCGCTTCGCGACGCGGGCCGCTTCCCGCAGGAGCTCTTCGGGGGCGTAGATATGCTCAAGCACGTCGAGCAAAGTGACGGCATCGAAGGAGCTGTCTCCGAACGGGAGGGGGTCCGAGGAAAGGTCGACAACGGATGCCTCAAGGCCCTTTTCGCGGCATTTCCGCACCGCCTCATCGGAGGCGTCGATGCCGACTCCGGCAATCCCCTTTTCCTTGAGCAGGCGGAGAAAGAGTCCGTCGCCGCAGCCGACATCGAGAACCGTTTGTCCTTCGGAGAGGAGCGTGCGCGCCGCGGTATGCCGGAAGACGGGCGCCTGGTCGCCCGCTCTCCATCGCTTATTTTCGAAAGCTGCGACGTTCATAGTTTTTTGCCAGCCGCCAAGGCACAAACGCGCTCAGCGAGCTGCCGCAGGCCGTGGCGCTCCACGGCGTACGTCCTGAGCAGCATACCGCAGGCTCGCCGCTCTTCGCCAGAGAGGGCAGAGAGGCGCTTCAACTTCCCCGCGAGATTGGCAGGATCGCCCTCTCTGAAGAGAAATCGCGGATCGATCTCGCCCTCGAGGTTGCGGTTCGACACAAGGACCAAACTCTCGCACGCCATCGCCTCGAAGATCGTCTTGTCGTACATACCGCTCGAACTCGCGTTGATGAAAATATCATGCGCATTGTAGAGGCGCGGCGCTTCGGCGTTCTGAACGCCCGCGAAGAAACGGACGCGGCTTTCGAGGCCGTACGCCTGCGTGCTTTCTTTCAGAGACGCCGCGTACGAGGCGTCGGCAGGCAGCGGATCGCCATAGATGTCGGCTGTAAACTCGACGCCTTCGCTGCGGAGCGCGCGAAATGCTTCGAGCATCCGGTCGATCTTTTTCACCGGAGCGATGCGGCCGAGAGAGAGTATGGCGTTCTGCGTCCGCGCGACCGAAGGGTCCCTTTTGAACGCGTCCGTATCGATGCCGACCGGCATAAGGGCCGTTTTGCTCGTCCCCGCAGTGAACGAGTAGCGCGAGGTGCATAAAAGAACGTTCGAAAGCGCCATCGCGAGACGCGTTGCAGGAGAGCCCGCGTGATGATTGCGCCAGAAGAGGATCTTCTTTCCCATAAGGCGCCAGGGCAGGCCGCCCAAAAGGACGTACTCCTGGTTCATATGCACGAAAACCGCGTCGTAGTTCTTCCGTTCGCGGAAGAGATGCGTATAAAAAGAGGCGACGTAGGAGATGCGGGAGCGGCCGCGCTCCTTGCCAAGCGAAAGGACGCGCACGTTCCCGGGAAGGCGATGCTCTCCCTCGCGCAAACAGATGACCGTGACGGCCTCGCACTGTTTCGCGAACTCCTCGATCCAGCGATGAAAAAACCCGAGGACGTGATCGTTTCTGTCGACGACTTGAGTGATGATGAGGAGCTTCATAGGTTACGGGGTGAGCGGCAGGGAGGCACGCCATTCCCGCGTCCACTCCTCCTTCGAGAGAAGTTTTAGTTTAAGCTCACCCCGTACGCCGGAGCGCAAGGTCTCGATGACGGCCTCGGCAACTCCATCCGGCGAGGCGATGCGGGCTCCGGCCTCGCGCGCGATGCCGACGTCGAGCGATACGACCGGCGTCCCCGCGGCGAGCGCTTCGACGGCCACGGCGCCGTATCCTTCATACGGCGCCGTGGCCGCAATGACGGCGTCGGCCGCCTTGTAGAGCGAAGGAATATCGTCGCGATGGCCAAGAAAGACGACGTGATCCTGGACGCCGAGGTTTCGCGCACGTGCGGCGAGCGCTCGCCGCTCGCTCCCCTCGCCCGCAATGAAGAGCCCGACGTCGGGATATTCTTTCAGAATGGCGGGCAGTGCTGCGATAACCGCGGCGACGTTCTTTTCTCTTTCAAGCCGCGCCACGGTGAGAAGCCGCTTCGAGAACCGCAAATATTCGCGCTCAAGCTCCGCGCGCGGCACCGCGCGCAACGCGTCCGCGTCGATATAGATCGGCAGCACAGTGACCGGCGCGCGAAGCTTGAGAGGCACGAGAGAGTTTTTGATGCGCTCCGACACGACGCGGATGCTGTCCGCGCGGGAGAGCAGGAAACGCGCCAGCCGGGTGCGGACGCGAGCGCCGAGCGAGCGGGAAGCGTAGGCCTCCGAAAACAGGTCGGTATGCAGCTGGAGCTGGAGCTTCGCTCCGCTTTTCCGCGCAGCGAGCCACCCCACGAGGCCGAGAAAAAGCGGGTCTTGGGCCGTTACGACAGCGAACCGCTTTCCGCGCGAGGTGCGGCACATCGAGAGAGCCGCGAAAAACTTCGGCCCGCGGAACCCCCGTACGATGCCGTGCTTTCCGAGCGGAGTGCTGGCTCGGCGCGGCGCGCGAACGACGACCTCGAGCCAGCGCACCTTCTCGGCCTGGAGTCTGAGGCGCTTTCCCGTGCCGCTGTAGGGATCGAGAGCGTGGGCGTCTCCCGAGATCATAAAAACGTTGGGGAGCTTCTCATCGCGAAGGGAGCCGGCAATGCCGAGCGCTCGATAGGTCCCTTCGAACTCGCGCTCGCTTGAGAACGCTTCGGCCGTCCGGCGCGCCTCGCGCGCGAGGCGCGCCGCGAGCTCCGCGTCGCGAAGTACGGTCTTCATCGCTTGAGCGAGCGCCTCTACGTCATTGACCGGAACGACAAGCGCGTTCTCGCCGTCGCGTACGATCTCGCGGTTGCCGCCGGAGGCGGTCGTCACGACCGGCACGCCCGCCATAAAAGCTTCGAGAAGCTGGTGGGAAAATCCTTCGTAGCCGGTGTTGAGCGCGAAGACGTCGGAGGCGGCGAGCATAAGCGCGAGGTCTTTGCGCGGCACCGCATCCAAGAAAACGGTATGAGCGGATTTTTCTACGGCGTGTTTTTCGAGCGCCGAGAAGAGCGGGCCGCTTCCCGCGATATGGAGCCGCGCCTCGGGAACCTCCCTCGCGAGCTCCGCGGCGGCATCGATGAGCGGTCCGAATCCTTTCCAGGGCACGAGCCGCCCCGCGGAGAGGATTACTTTCTCGTCTTTCGGCCACTTGAGCCTGCGCCGCGCCTCATCGCGGGAGACGAGGGGGGCCGCCTCGACGCTGCTCGGAACAACATCGATGGTATCTGGCGCAACACCCCAGGTCTGTACGATTCCTGCGAGATAGTCGCTTTGGACGAGCACGCGTCGTGCCGCGCGCGCGACAAGGCGCTCAATGTACAGAAGGGCTCGGACCTCGAGCGAGGGCACCGTGCGGCGAGAGGCGACGAATTCATCGAGTGACGCGGTAATGCCGAAGCGCTGCACGCCCTGTTCCCACGCGTAATCTCCGCCGATGCGCACGAAGAAATGCGCGCCGCGCAGACGCGCGGCGAAAAGCGCCGGCAGACCGACGCTTACCGGGTCGAGGGCGAGAACGATGCCCCCTCGCGAGGCGCTTCGTAAAACGCGGAAGAAATAGGCGATATGGCGGAGACCCTTCGGAAAGCGCCGGGGGGACCCGAACGCGACGACCGAGGGGCGTATGCCGCGACTTACGAGCCCCTTCTCGAAGGACGCCGCGAAGGTCGCGGGTCCTCCGATGTCGGGCGGGTAGAGCGGGGTGGCGATAACAAGCTTCATACGTGGTTTTTGAGAGCGCGCCCGAATACCTTTTCCCGCATATCGCGCGCGATGATATTCCAATCATACTTCTTAAAAACAAGGTCCCGGGCGTTTCTTACGGCTTCCTCCACCTCGCCGGGATTCGATATGATGCGCTCGACCGCTCGAGCTATCTGCTCGGGAGAATCGCGATCGACCGCGAAACCGGTCGGTGCCGCGCCAGGATCGCGCCGCGCGTCGAAGAGGAAATCGGCGATACCCCCCTCCTGCGTCGCGATGACCGGCAGCCCCGCCGCCATCGCTTCGATGAACGAATTACCCATCCCCTCCGAGCGCGACGGCCTGATGAAGATGTCAGAGATGCCGAGGTACGACGGGAGCTCGGCCTGGGCGATCTGTCCCAGGAAATGCGCGCGCTTCTCAACGCCGAGCTTCTTCGCGAGCGCGCGCAGCTTATCTTCATCGGGGCCGATGCCCAGGATGAGAAAGTGCACGCTTTCGGGAAGAAGCGGGAGCGCCGATAGGACATCATCGACCGCGTTCTTTCGCACCAGGCGCGATGTCGTGATGAGATAGATATCGCCTTCCTTCTTGCCAAGCGAACGGCGGAGCGAAGCGAGGACGTCCGGAGATACGCCCCGGGCAAAGTACTGCGTGTCGACGGCATTCGGTATCACTTCGAGCGGACCCGAGAAGCCTCGCCGGCGGGCCCACTTCCCCAAGAACGTCGATTCCGCATCGACAATGTCAGCCGTCGTGAACGCGCGGGAAAAGAGCGGCCACAGCGGCCGCATCAGCTTTTCGATGTACTCCGGCGGGTCGCCTTCTTGCAGCGTCAGGATGTACGGCACGTCAGGATGCGACAACTTGAAGAGCGCCGCCGGGACGCCGCTCGAGTGCGCCATCATAGCCCATATCGCATCGTACTGTTCCGTCCGATGGAGCGACGACGCCTTGAGCGCCGCCGTGAATTGAAACAGCAGTTTGTTGTAATGGAGCGGGAATTTTTTGAGATCGGCCATCGACGGATGGGGACGCGAAAAGCCGATGCGGTGGACGAGCACGTTTCCTTCGCGCGACACGCGGGGCAGAGCCGAGTCGTAGCGGAGCGTCACCATATGGAACTCAAGGTCGCTTTGCGGGATCCGATCGGTGATCTCTTTGATGGCCACTTCGGCTCCGCCGATGAAGTTCGGATAGTACGAGAGCGACAGAATGAGGATCTTTTTTGCCGGAGTCATTGCCGTAAGCGCGCAGTTACGTACCCCTGATAAGCGAAGCGTATCTGACCCATAAGCGCGCTGCCCGCGCCATACGCGGAGCGTCCCGCCCGCGCACGGGAGAGCATCCGCGAAAGATCCTCGGTCTGCGCCTCGGTCGAGGCGTACGCCTGATCGGCCCTCCGCACGATAAAGCGCAGAATGGATCGTTTGAGGCGCGGCATAGCATCGATGCGCTGATCGGCAAGCGTCACAAGAAGCGGCAGTTTCTCTGTGCGCCTCACGAGAAGCGCCGCGAGCGCCGCATAGCTCGCCATAAGCGACCACGCGAAGAGGTAGCGGTGCTCGGCGCACAGCTTCCTGCCGACGCGATATCCGAGGAGCGGCAAGAGGTATTTGTCGATCCGCCGCCCGCGGCCGACACGGTGGATGGTACCGTTTGGAGCGGAACAGGCGGCGCCGCGGGCGGCGGGAAGAAGCGCCGCAGCGATGATGTCGAAATGGACGTCCGGCATAGCCCGCATCAAGTCGCAGAGCGCTTCTTCGGCAGGACCGGCGACGGGGTGGAAAGACGTCGAGAAGACGAGGATGCGTTTCCCCGCAGGCGTACGCGCCGCGGCAGCCGAAGCGATGAACTCGCGGATATGGTCGGGGAGCTTCATCCGCGCGCGCCAGCCGAGCGCCTGGGTTTTCGCCGTGTCGATCGAGGATTCCTGCCGGTTGCCTTTGCGCTCGGGCAGCATCATAACCTCTGAGCCGAACATATGCGCCACGTCGAGAACGGAGTACGGGTCAGGGCTCCCGATGCCGTATTCGTCCCCCTCGCCTTCCCATCCCACGCGGATGAGTCCGTCGACAATATCGGAAACGTGGGTGAAGTTGCGCCGCTGCGTGCCCGGCGAGACCACCGTGAGAGGCTCGCCCTTTTGATATTGTTCCTTAAAGATGGCGATGAGGGTTCCGAACGAGTCCGAGCGCTCCCGCGGACCATACACATTATAGAAATACGTTATCGCGTACGGGAGGCCGAACCAGACACCGTAATTCCGCACCAGTTCGGTATTGCTCGCTTTCGACCATGCGTACGGGCTCTGGTCGCGCCCGAGGCCGCCGTCGCCGAATTTCGTCGACGAGCCGGCGTACACGATCTTGCAGTTTCTGGCGCGGCAGAACTCGAGGACGGCGAGCGTCCCCACTTTATTGAGATCCCAGACGAGCGCCGCGTCCTCGAAGCTCTTTTCAACCCGCGAATACTCGCCGAGGTGGTAGACGAGGTCGATCTGCTCCGGGATATGCCGCTCGATGTCCTTAGTATGCCCCTCTCGATACTCGACGCCTGCGACGTGGTTCTCTCGCGAGCCCGTGAAGTAGTTGTCAAGCGAGATGACCCGGTGCCCCTCTGCGGCCAAGTCCTCGCAGAGGTGCGAGCCAATGAATCCGGCGCCGCCGGTGACGAGGATCGTTTTTCGGCCTGCCGCTTGTTCGGATCGAGTCATAGGGTAAGGTAAAGCCTTGTCGTACAGCACGAAAGCCGGGATACCACGTATCCCTTCTATCATAACCGAAATCGCCGTCCTGTGGTTTCTCCCTAGGATTCGAGTACCCCGCGCACAACCCGCTCGCAATCGGCGGGATCCCGGACCGCTTTCGTGTCGATGACGCCGACGACCGTTTCGTCGTTCCCGCCCGGCTCAAGCCGGTCGCCCAAATACACGCACTCCTCCTCCTTCCACCCGAACCGCGGAAGCGCGATAAAGTCGGCGATATTGCGTCCCTTGTTGAATCCTTTCGCGAAAAAGTCGAAGGTGGTCGTGCCGCCGATCCGAACGTCAACGTCCTGGCTCACGAACGGATATTTTTGGAGAAGCGCCTTCCGCTTCGACATATCGGGATCGACGGTCTCTTTTTCTCCGACCGGCGCGTTGTGGCCGTAGATGGAAAACGAGACCTGCGAGCCGCGATCCTGCACGAGATCGCCTTCGTCCGGCACGTCGAAGCGTTCCGCCGCGCGGACGCGGGCGACGTAGCCGAGAATCTCCCGCTTTTGTTCCTCCCTGAGCGGCCGCTCCCACACGACGGAGCCTTGGGCGTCGTAGGCCATATTTCCGCTCTGGGCGAGCGCGCTAAAATCGCAGTCTGCCTCGCTCCACAGGCATGGGATGCTCTGCTTGATGTAGTGCAGGTCGGAGCCGGTGACGACCGTGACCGTGCGCCCGCTTCGCCGGAGGGCCTGCAGGAGCTCCCGCATCGACGGCTCGACCGGCGTATGGGAGCGGGCGAGCGTCCCGTCGACGTCGAAGAAAAAATGGCGTTTTGCCGCTAGGTTGGGTTCAGTTCCGCCCGTAGTCATCTTCATATCGTACTATATCCTTCTCGTCGCAGTCCCCGACCGCGACCTCGACGACCGTGCCGCCCGTGAGCGAGCTCAAGCGATGGACCGTATTCGGGTCGAAGAGGGCCGCGACCGGATGATTGTCGAACGGCCGCATCACGAACACGCGGTCGCCCAGCTCGACCGTCACTTCCCCCTCGACGCATACGTAGATCTCGCCGCGGCGCGCGTGTTTCTGAAGACTCAGTCGTTCGCCAGGCCGCAAGGTCAGCGTTTTGAGCCACCATCGCGGTGCCGTCTTGAATGTCTCGATATCGCCCCACGGACGCTCTTCAAGCTTGGAGAGCCGCGCCGTAAGCCATGATGATGATTGCACCTTGCCCCCTGTCCCCACGTTGTAGACGAGCTCGATGCCGAGCTCCTCGCAGAGAGCGACCTCCGGCACCGGATCGCCTTCCGGCGAACGATCGCCGCCCTTCGCGAAGACGGCCGGCTTGAGAGCGCGGAGCGCGCGGCAAATGCTCCGATCGGATTCGCCGAGGAGATGATCGGTCAGCACGACTTCGTCGACGCCGTCTATCGCTTCGAGTATTTCTTTGCGTTCATACTCGTGCATAAACACGAATCCCTTTTTGTTGAGAAGCCAGTTGTCATTGTTCAATATGACCACGAGCCTATCGCCTAACTTTCTGCTCTCCTGGATAGAACGGATATGGCCGATATGGATGGGATCGAACCCTCCGGACACGGCGACGACTTTCGGACGGAGGTTCATAGCGATCGATTCAAGGCCGCTTAGCGGCCGGGCTCTTTTCGCGGATGAGATATTCGTCCGCACGCTCGTCCGCCTCGGCGCGCGGGTCTTCCGGCTCGGATCCTTCCCCGGGCGGCTCGGCATATCCCCGCCGAGCGAAGACGACGCCCGCGGCGCCGAGCGTCAGGAATGCGGCGAGGCCGACCGTCGCGAGATCGAACGGGAGCGACGCCGACGCCGCCGCAACCGCCGCGAGGTTCGCCGGCCGCGGGCGCGTCGATGAAGCGCTATTGCTCGAGGTCTGCCCCGGAGGAATGTCGGCGCGGGCTTCGTACGAAGATTCGGGCGAACGCGCGGAGAGTGGGAGGGGCGTCGGAGCGGCGGGGGAAGCGCCGCTCACCTCGGGCGGCTCCTCGACCCAAGGAAGCGCGCGCGCCGCGACGATGCCGTCGGGATAGAGAAGCGCCGCTTCGCCGAGGGGCGCGCTCAGGAGCGCCGGCGAAAAGCGCACGGAGCGGTTCGGCAAGATAATCGTGCCCTTCGGGATGATGAAAGCCTTGCCGCCGCGCGCGAGCGCCCAGAGGCCCACGTCGAGATCGCGCCCCGTATGCGAGAGATTGGCGATAATGACGGAACCGTCGCTCTCCTGCGAAAGGCCGACCTCGGCGGGAACGGCCTCGACGATGATGTGGTCGGTCGCCGAATAGCCGTTCCCGGCGTCGACCGTCATAACGACGACGTACGTCCCGGGATACGGATACGCGTAAAAGACGCTCTGGCCTTCGCGCGTCTCGCCGTTGCCGAAATTCCAGAGATAGCGGGCGCGCGGCAAGGGTACGCCCTCCGCGTCATAAATATGGCCGTCGAAAAAGGACCCCGCACCCGCCTCGACCGCACGGTCCCCGCCCGCATCCGCTTCGAGAGCGGGCACGACGACACCGCCGCCCGTCGCAGGCGCGGGGGTTTGGGCGGCGGACGTCGAGGTCGCCGCCCCTGCGGCGCCCGCGCCGGGGACTTCCGCGGGAATGTTGTTCGGATTCGATGCGCGGGGCGTCGCGGCGGCGGTTGTCCAGCCGCTCGCCGTCCTCACGGCCGGTTCCTTCGGCTGCCCCGAGGCGTTCTCTCCGCCGATGCTCGCCCAGCCGCTATGCGCATCGACGCTGTCGACGGTTTTCCCGCCGCCCACGAGCGTCAAGATGGAACCCGCGTTGGAAATGCCGTTGCCGAACGAGCCCAGCCAGTCGGCGGCGTTCCCGGGAGGCAGCGTGCCGCACGAGCCGGAATCGCGCGCGATGAGATAGAATCCGCCGCCCGGTATGGATGCCGAGCGGGCGCTCGCCGGGTCGTCGAGCGCGAGGATCTTCGGCGTGCTCGCTCCCGTATTCGCGATCGCGAGCGTCCATCCGGATAAAGAGACTTCCGCGCTCGACGAATTGTAGAGTTCTACCCATTCGCAGCCCGAACCGCCCGCGTCGGTTCCCATCCACGCGACCTCATTGAGGTAGACGGCGGCATACGCCGCCCCGGGGAGCGCGAGAAGGGTCCCCGCCGCCGCTATGAAGACCGCGCTATGGCGTTTGGTGTCCATCGATCTCGTTCACCTCAAGCATCTCGCGAAGCTTGTGTTCAGGAACCGCCGCCGGTTTGCGCGGCCGTTCAGGGCGTGGTGTGGATGGCGATGCCGCCGGAGCGGCGGAGGGCTCGCGAGGCGCGGCCTCGGCGGCCTTGTGCGGGCCGGGCGGCACGATCCTTTTGAGAGCCTCTTTGAGGTTCGGGGCGCGGTTCTGCGAAGAAGAGGCCGCGCCTTTCTCGCCGGTCGCCTGCAGAATAGCTTCGCGCAGCGACGAAGCCCCGCCAAGCGGAGGATGGGGGCGGGCGGAAGTTTCGCGCTGAGTCCGCACTTCGGGCGGGCGATGCTCGCGCGGCTTGGCGGCGGCGGGATGAGGCGCCTGGGGTTCCGCCGCGGAAGGCGGCTTGGGAACGGAGGCTTCGCGCGCGGGCGTGGGCGCGGGCGCGGGCTCTAACCGGCGCGGCGCTCCCGCTCCCGCGCGCGCCGCTTTCGGCCGCGGCGCCTTCTCTTCTTTGCCGTCCTTGTCGAGGCTGTCCTCCGCCGACTGCCAATCGCTGATCGCCTTCTCGACCTCAGCGCGCGGCGCGCCGAACATCCGGCGCGACGTCTCGATGACGTCGCGCACGAACTGCGCGGGCGGCGGGTCGAAGGGCGAGAGAGTGGTCGCCGAGAAGGGCGATGAGCCCACGCCGTCGATCATAAGAGTGAGATAGATCTGTGCGAAGCCTAAGTTGACGAGATCTTCGGCGGTGAATTTCGGCTCGAAGATCTTTTCGAGAACCTCGGCATCGAAAGGCCCGACGCGGAAGGCAACCGAGGTGCCGACGTTGCCGAACACGGCATTGCGCACTTCCTCTTCCATCTGCTCGATGTACTGGTGCGCGATGATGAGATTGAGCTTGTACTTGCGCGCCTCCGAGAGGATGTCCGCGAAGCTCTGGTTCGCGAAGGTCTGGAACTCGTCGACGTAAAAATAGAAATTCGGAAGCGTCGCGAGAACGGCCGAAGAGACGTCGGCCCGCGACATCGCCGCGAGATAGATCTTCGTGACGAGCATACTGCCGAGCAGGGTCGCATTCACCTCCCCCACCCGCCCCTTCGAAAGGTTGATGATGATGATCTTCTTCTCATCCATCATCTTCCGGAGGTCGAAGGACGATTTCGGCTGTCCGACGATATTGCGGATGAGCGGGTTCGAGGTGAATTGCCCGACCTTGTTCTGAATGGCCGGCGTCGCGTCCTGGGTGTAGCGGTCGGAGTAGTTGGCGAATTCCTCGACCCAGAAGGCCTTCACGGTCGGGTCTTTGACGTTCTCGACCACCTTCTTGCGGAACGCCTTGCTGACGAGCATCCGATTGACGTCGAGGAGCGTCGCCCCGGGGAACTCGAGGAGCGCAAGGAGTACGTTCGAGAGGATGTATTCCATACGAGCGCTCCAGGCGTCGACCCAGATCTTGCGGAACGCGGAGAGGAGACCCGACACGACGAGATGCCGTTTGTCGTAGCCGACGTCCTCCATCACGTTGAACGCCACGGGATAGTCCATATCGAACGGCGCGAAGTAGAGTACGTCGCCCTTGCGCTCTTCGGGGATATATTCGAGGAGGCGCTCCGCCGTCGAACCGTGCGGATCGATGAAGGCCATCCCCTCCCCGTTCCGGATATCCTGGATGGCCATATTCTCAAGGAGGGTCGACTTGCCCATACCCGTCTTGCCGATGACGTACATATGGCGGGCGCGGTCTTTGCGCTTGATGCCGAACGGTATTTCCTTGCCGCGGGAGTTCGTGGCGGCGAAATAGGTTATTTTTTCGGGGTCCTCGTACACGTCTCAAGTATAACAAAAAGAAAAATGCCGGCGCAGGGAGCGCAGGCATGGACCGGTGGTATGGCGGGAGGATGCCGTATGCGTCGGCGCAGCTGGTTCGCGCGGCGACATACCCTCCCTTTCCCGCGGCGTGCGCGGCCTAGGGGAATTTCACGGAGGAGCGAAGCGTGGGACGCGTGCCTCAGCGCGTACCCCCGCCCCGCCCGCCGCTTATATCCAGCCAAACCTGAGGGCCTTTGCCGCAGAAGGCGCGTTCGAGGCGCCCGACCCCCATCTCCAAGCGCGGAAAGAACCGGTTACCCCTATCATCGCGAAGCGCTGTCTTTTGTCAATTCGCCGCGGAAGACGTGGTCGCCGCCGCCGTGCTGCTTTTAAGAACCTGCCGGAGCGCCGTGTACTTGTTCGCCGCGTCCCATACGAGGTACGACTCGAGGCCGACGTCGTACGTCGCCCGTATCTGCGCCTCGACCATCGGAGGCGTGTAGACGACCGGGTAGTCGAAGCTCTGGAGCCACGGCCTGATGATGGACGCCGAGTAGACCGCCTTCCGAAAGACGCCGGTCGGCACCTCCTTCGTCGTCGTCGCGCTCTCTGCGGTTGCGGGAGAAACGACGTCTCTCATAATCGGCTCTTCGGCGAGAGCCTCGACGGTCGTCGTCGCCGCTTCGGCGCGCCTGACCGCCTCCGCAAGCGAGTAGTGCACGACGCCGTACGGATCGTTGTTCACGTTCTTGATGCCGTCGAAACCGTTCAGATAATGCGAGGGATATACCATCGGATCGATATAGTCGAAATACGGCATCGCGCGCTCGAGCACCTGGCCGATGCCGAGGTCATCGGTGTGCACCGTCGTGTAGCCGAAGAGGTCGGCGGACAACACGGCGCCCGTCGGCTTGAGTTCAGCGTTCAGGTAGCGGAAGAACTCTTCAAGCGCCTCTCCCTTGGTCTTCCCCATATCGAACGTGAAATCCGCGTCGGCGAGATTGCCGTCCGACGGGAACCGGATGTAGTCGAAGTTGAGCTCGTCGAAGCCGATGTCCTGGTACGAGACCTTGCCGAGCTCCACGATATAGTTCCAGAAGGGCTTGGCGCCCACATCGATGAACGCGAGCCCGCCGTAGTTCTTCCAGACGCCGCCCTCTTTCGTCTTCACGGCGAACTGCGGGTAGGCCTTCGCGTAGGTCGGATCCTGGAAGACCGTGATGCGGCCGATGACATAAATGCCTTTTTTATGCAGCTCCTTGACGAACTCTTTCATATCCGAGGCGCCGCACGATTTCGACACGAACGGGGCGAGCAGGAGGTCGTTCGTCGGGAACGCGATGCCGCCGGAGAAGTCTTTGATATCGATGACGACGGCGTTGAGATCGCTGTGTTCGATGAGGTCGACGAGTTCGTTGCGGAACGGGATCGTGCCGACCGCGCACTGGCTCATATAGATAGCCCGGAGAGGCGTGGGCGTCGGAAGGTGCGCGATGCCGGACGCTGTGGGCGTCGTCGTCGGCACATCGGGAGAGCCGTCGTACGAAAGCGCGAAACGCTCCGGAGAGAAATGAAGCGCCCCCGCCGAAACGAGCGCGATGGCGCCGACCGCGAGGCCTGTACCGAGAAGATGCTTACCCGTGATGTTCTTGATGCTCATACGTCGGAGCCGTCCCCTCGCGCATTCCGGTCCAGTGCCCGTTCTCGACGAACGGCTGATTTTTCTGCTTCGCTCCGCCGCCCGCGATCACCTCGGCGCGCATAAAGAACCCGAGCACCACGAGCCCCGCCCCCGTAAGCACGAAGAGCGCGACGCGCCACGCCTCGGGGAACCCGAGGAACGGGAGTATAAAGACCCAGATGCCTAGCGAGATGACCGCGGTTTCTTTCGACATACCCGTAGAATATCACGAAACTGGTTTTTGGACCTATCGAGTCAGTTGGCTACATCCTATCGTCGTCGAAAAACTCGTAAAAAGAAAGGATCGATAGCG
>JAKALC010000079.1 GCA_021813335.1 bacterium
CGATACGCTCTACCTCACCTACACCGCATACGATGGCGTGCATGCGCCGCGCGGAGCATTCTCTTCCATCAGCGTCGCGGACTTCAACGCACGGAAGTGGAGCGCATGGACGGAGCCGGTGCTCATCACGCCCGACAACGTGGACGACAAGGACTTGGCGCCCCTTCCGCAAAAGATAGCGGGCAACTTCCTCCTCTACCACCGCGTGAGCAACCAGATATGCGCCGACCTCTTGCCCGACCTCGCCCGCGGGCGCCGCGTTTCGCGCTGCATCGAGATACTCGCGCCGCGCCGCGGCATGTGGGATGGAGCGAAGGTCGGAGTCGCCGCGCCGCCCATGCCGCTTGGCGACAAGTGGCTCATGATCTATCACGGCGTCTCAGAAGGTGGCGCGACCTACCGGCTCGGCGCGGCGCTCCTCGACTCTGACGGCGTGACGCTTCTTGCGCGCACGGCCGACCCGCTCCTCGAGCCGGTAGCGCCCTGGGAGTGCGACGGCGAGGTCGCGCGCGTCGTCTTCGCCTGCGGTGCGGCCGTGCGCGACGATACGCTCTTCCTCTACTATGGCGGCGGCGACAAGGTCCTCGGTGTCGCGACCGCCTCGCTCTCGCACATCGCGCACGCCCTCACATGATGCTGCCGCCACTCATCATCTTCGACCTCGACAACACGCTCGCCGAGAGCAAGGCGCCGCTCACCCGCTCTATGGCGCACCTTCTCGAGAAGCTCCTCGAGCGCACGCGGGTCGCGGTCATCTCCGGCGGCGCGCTGCCGCAATTCCTCTCCCAAGTGGTGCATCGGCTTCCGGAAGACGCCGACTTCTCGCATCTCTACCTGCTCCCCACCTCGGGCGCCTCTCTGTACGAATGCCGGAACGGCGGATGGGACAAGATATACGAGGAGCGCATTCCGGAGTCCGATGCCGCGAAGATACAGACCGCGATGCAAGAAGGAGCGCAAGGAAGCGGCGTACTAGACCCGGATGACGTGACCTGGGGCCCGCGCATCGAGTATCGCGGCGGCGAGGTCTCGTACTCCGCACTCGGCCAAGAGGCGCCGGTCGCGGAGAAGAAAGCATGGGACCCCGATCACAAGAAGCGCCGCGCGCTGCGCGCGGCGATCGCCTCCGGACTTCCTGAGGGCTACGTCGCCGCGATGGGCGGTGCGACTACCATCGACGTCACGAAGCGCGGGGTAAACAAGGCATACGGTATCCACCAGCTTTCGACGCGCCTCCGCATCCCCGAATCCGCGATGCTTTACGTCGGTGACGAACTCATGGCCGGCGGGAACGACGAGATCGTCTTCACGACGGAGGTCGAGACGAAGGCGGTCGCTTCGCCGACCGGGACTGCGCGATTCATCGGCAAGCTGCTCGAATAAACGCACGCGGTTATTCACTCGTCCGCCTTTCATAGAGCGCAGCGACACGTCATACTGAACTGAGCGGCGCTGAGCGCTCGTCCTGCATTATCACCTCATCACTACTATGAATCACCATACGCTTCGTGAAATCGCGAAAGTCGGCGTCGGCCTCGTCATCGCTGACATCCTGTGCGGCCTCTGGCTCTCGACCTCGAGCCTCTTGCCAGTAACCATCCTCGGCGTCTCGTGGAGCGCGGACGCGATCGGCCCGGCCATCGTCTTCGACATCGCGCTTATCCTGCTCCTCGCGCACTACGCCTGGAACATGCGCCTGCCGATCTCTTCGCCCTCGGAGCGCACGCTGCTCCGGCTCGCCGGCGCGGTCTTCCTCATCGTCGCGCTCGCGCACCTCGCGCGCATCATGTTCGACGCGAACATCATCCTCGGCGGCTTCGCGATTCCCTTTTGGCTCTCGTGGGTCGGCGTCCTCGTGACGGCATACCTCTCGTACGCAAGCTTCCACTTCGCCGCAATGCGTCGGCGCTGACAGTCGTGAGCGGTACCGCATCCATCACCGCCCTTCGCCCGCACGATAGCGCACTCGGCCTCTCGGAGACCGAAGCCAAGCAGCTGCTCGAAGCCAACGGCCCGAACGAGATAGCCGCGAAGAAGAAGAGCCCGCTCGCGAAGTTCGTACGCTGGTTCGTCTCCCCTATCCCCCTCATGCTGCTCGCGGCGGCAGGGCTCTCCTATGCTACCGGAAAGCACGCGGACGCGGCGCTCATCCTCTTCCTCCTGCTCGCCAATTACGCCATACAGGTGTGGCACGAGCATAAGGCCGATCAGGCAGTCGCGAAGCTCGAGGAGCACCTCGCGGCGATCGCGACCGTCATGCGCGACGGCGCGTGGAAGAAACTACCGGCACGCGTGCTCGTCCCGGGTGACATGATCGCGCTGCGCGTCGGCTCGCGCATCCCGGCGGACGCTACGCTCACGAAAGCCACGAACCTGACGGTGAACGAGTCCATGCTCACCGGGGAATCGCTACCGAAAGAGAAGCTCGTCGGCGACACCGTCTACTCGGCGGCATTCGTCACCACCGGCGCGGGCGAAGCGCTTGTCACGAAGACCGGCACGCACACTTACTTCGGCGCAGCCGTGAAAACGCTCGAGCTCGCACAGAAGCGGAGCGAGCTCGAGCAAGATATCCTCTCTATCTCGAAGCTTTTGGCGCTGCTCGCGCTCGTCGCCATCGTCATTCTGACCGCGGTGCTCTACCTCGGAGGCGGCACGCTCACCGACCTCGCGACCCTCGACATCTCGCTTCTCATCGCGGGCATCCCGGTCGCCCTCCCTACCGTGATGAGTCTCATCATCTCGGCAGGCGTCCTGAAAGTAGCGAAAGGCGGCGCGGTGGTTCGACGCCTCTCTTCGCTCGAAGACCTTGCGAATGTGAACCTGCTGCTCTCCGACAAGACCGGCACCCTGACCGAGAACAAGATCCGCGTCACCTCGATAGCCACTTTCGGTTCATGGACCGAGTCGGACGCCCTCGCGCTCGCTGCGAGTGCGACCGACGCCGCCGAAACCAACCCTCTCGAGAAAGCGGTCCGTACCGCTGCCGAAGAACGTGCGCTCGC
>JAKALC010000080.1 GCA_021813335.1 bacterium
AATACGACGAGACGCGATCGGCGACGCGCTGAATGGGCGCCTTGCTGCCCTGTGCCTCTTCGACGAGCCGGATTATCTGGGCGAGCATCGTGTCGGCACCGATACGATCCGCGCGCATCAGGAAACTGCCTGAGATGTTCACGGTCGAGCCGATGACGGGGCTGCCCTTCCGTTTCTCGACGGGGAGGCTCTCGCCGGTCACCATCGATTCGTTCACCGACGACTCGCCGTCCACGACAGCGCCGTCGACCGGCACCTTTTCACCGGGGCGCACGCGGACGATGTCGCCGAGCCGGACTTCGCCCAAGGGAATATCGATCTCCGCGGCGCCGCGCACGACGCGCGCGGTCTTCGCCTGAAGGCCGGCGAGCTTCTTTATCGCTTCGCCGGCACCGGCCTTCGCTTTCGCCTCGAGATACCTTCCGAGAAGAATGAGGCCGATGACGATCGCGGCGACGTCGAAGTACGGCATCGCTTCCACTCCCCCGCGCTCTACGACCTGCGGGAAGACGGTGACGAACACGGAGTAGAAGTACGCGACAGTCGTGCCCAGAGCGACCAGCGTGTCCATATTCGCGGTGCGATGCTTGAGCGCCGGAAGCGCCGCGCGATAGAACGTGCCACCCGCCCAGAACTGCACCGGGGTCGCGAGAATAAGTTGCACCCAGAAGCTCGTGAGAATGACGGGCGAGAAGCTCGCGAGTCCCGGGAAACTGCCCCAGAAAATGAGCGCGCCGAGGACGAGACTCACGGAGACCTTCACAGAGAGGTCCCGCAATTCTTTTTGTTTCGCGGCCTTTTCGGCATCCGCATATTCTTCCCCTCCCGAGAACATCGCCCGATAACCCGCGCCGGCAACGGCGGACTGAAGCGCCGAGTCGGTGACTTGGGCGGGATCGTAG
This sequence comes from bacterium, assembly GCA_021813335.1. Classification (GTDB taxonomy): domain Bacteria; phylum Patescibacteriota; class Minisyncoccia; order Phycocordibacterales; family SBAW01; genus JAKALC01. The sequence continues at coordinate 903 of JAKALC010000080.1, forward strand.
GTCACGGTCGCCTTGGTCGTCGCGAGATTGACGACAGCTTTGTGAACACCGGGCACTCCGCCGAGCGCCTGTTCGAGCAGCACGACGCACGACGCGCAATGCATCCCCTGGATCGGAAACGTCTTTTTAACAATCGCGTTTTTTGTTTCCATAGCGGTCGATTACATAGTGTGGTCCATCCCCTCCATATCCTCAATCCCGGTATTCTTCCGCATAAGAAAGAACCAGTAGACGAAGACGGAAAGGAGTACCCCCAGAATAATGACGGCGATCTTGTCAGTGGACATAGGATGTTGATAGCTAGTAGTCTACTACGTTGAACACGCCCGAAAACATACCCATAGAGCAGGTGAAGCGGAGTTGGCCCGCCTGCGTCGGCGTGAACTCGATGACATTTTCTCCTTCCTGCAGGGCCCGCGTTATCCGCAAGTCCGGGACGACGATGAACGACGCGCAGGTATACGGATTCGTCGACGTGATAACCCACCGCACCGGAATGCCGCGCTTCACGACGAAAGAGTTCGGACGGTAGCCGATCGCCTGCGTCATACGCACGATCTGTTTCCCGCCTGACACTTCAGCGGGAACGGCCTGGCTCGGCGGCCTCGAAGCGCTCGGCAGGCGAACGGCGATACCCCCGAGATTGAGTCCGCTCGATATATTGATGAGCGCGAAGACGATGACGGCAAGCCCCGCGAACTTGAAGAAGTAGCGAGCGAACGCTCCCCGAACAGCCGACGTGAGACCGCCGATACCGAGAAGCCCGGGCAGCGTGCCCAGTGCGAAGAGAAACATAATCGCCGCTCCCTCCGCAAAGCTCCCCGTCGAAATGGCGTAGAGCTGCATCGCTTGCGTGAAGCCGCACGGGACGAAGAACGTCGCGGCACCGGTGAAGAAAGAGCCCGTGTGGCTGTATTCTTTCGTGTCGCGGTGTATGCCGAGCACGCGGCTTACGGATGCGGGGAGCGTGAAGAAGGACGCCGACGAAAGGCGCGGGAAGATGCCGATAATCTTGAGCCCCAGGAAGAACATCAGGACGCCAAGCACGACGACGAATATACCGAGCGTGGACGGCGAGAGGCGGAACGCCGATCCGAGGAGCCCGACGAGACCGCCGAAGAAGGCGTAGGACGAGAGCCGTCCGAGATTGAAGAAGAGGTGCGGACGGAATTTCTGCATCGGCGTCGCTTCCGGGTGCGCTTCCGCGTGGCGGGCCGAAATGCCGAGCACGAGACCGCCGACGAGCGCCATACAGGTCGAAACGCCGGCGGTGAGGCCTACCACGAGCACCGCCATAAGGCTCGGAGCTTCGCCGACCGAAGGGCTTACGTCGAATAGCCCGGAGGCGCCCAGGACGACCCAGAGCGCGAACAAGACCGAGGCCGTAGCGGCAAGTTCCGCGTACTCTTGCGGGTCCTTGGAGAACCAGCTCTTTTTGTCGTCCACGCCTATGGAGTAGCCGCTCTCCCGAACGGCGGCGTCGATGTCCCGCATATCAGGCTTCCGGTCTTTCCAGTAGATCTGCGCTCTGCCTTTTTTGTAATTCACACGCACGCTGCGCACGCCCTCGACTCTTGAGATATTTTTTTCGAGGACTATTTCGCACGAGCGGCAGTGCATCCCCCGAATGTCGATCGATTGTGGTCGGTTCATTGTTCAATAGTTACCGGTAACGGCAGGAAACCCGTACCGGCGAGGCCGGCTACGGGAGAAGCAGAACGAGGACGCTAGTACGCTCGCGTATGTAAAATGCCCTGAGAAAAAGATTCCTGGAGGATCCGCGGAGCCTCAAGAAACAGCTGCGTATGCGCCGCAACGGCCTGCCGGAAACGCATCCGGAGGCGTTCGGCAAACGATTCAAAGCGGGCACGAAGGAGCGGCGGCGCCGCGCCGGCGATAAGAAGCAGGAGTATCGCGGCCGCGTACAGATCCTGAAGCGGCGTCGCGAGCATGGTCTGCCATTCTCCCAAATGCCCCGCCGCATCCATCGTGCAGAGCGCCGTATTCATAAACGGGCACGTCTCAAGTACCCCGGTATTCCCCATCGACATACCGAGGTGCGTGACACCGACAAACCCGGTGATAACAAAT
>JAKALC010000013.1 GCA_021813335.1 bacterium
ATTGCGGTAGACCTGACCGGGATTCAGCCGCGCCGAGCCGAAGTTCGGGTGATTCGGCGTGTCCGGGAAGATCTGTGGCTCGAGCACGAACGCATCACCCTGCCGATAAATGTGCCCGGAAGTGCCTCCGCCGGTGAAAAGGATCTTCATAGATTAGATAAACTATCAACCAAAACGCGGAAAGTATCAACCGACGTGCTTCATACGGCGCGAGACGCTCAAAATGACCCCGACCTCGGCGAGAGCCGTCGCGAGCGCGGTTCCGCCGTGCGAGACGAAGATCAGGGGCTCGCCCGAGAGCGGCAGAAGGCCGATCGAAGAGGCGATATTGATGAACGATTGTCCCGCGATGAGGACCACGAGCCCCACGACGAGAAGCGAGCCGAAGGCGTCCGGCGCCCGCGCCGCGATGCGCAGACCGAGAAGGACGAACGCCGCGAAGAGGAGCACGAGCGCCGTGCTGCCGACGAAACCGAATTCTTCGCCCGCGACAGCGAAGATAGAGTCGCCGATGGGTTCGGGAAGATACGAGAACTTCTCGATGCTCTGGCCGAATCCCCTGCCCCAAAAGCCGCCCGAGCCCACGGCGATAAGCGATTGCTGTACCTGGAAGCCGGCGCCGAGAGCGTCCTGCGCCGGATTGAGGAAGGTCTCGAAGCGCGCCCGCAGGTAGGGCCGCTGAAGCGCCAAGGCGCCGACGACGATGACGCCGATGAGCGCGAGCGCCGCGAGGTACGAAACCCTGCCTCCCGCGGCGAAGAGCATCGCGGCGCAGGCGCCGAAGATGATGACGACGCCCGCGGTATCGGGCTGCAGGATGAGGACGAGCGACGAGACGCCCGCGACGCCGAGGAACGGCACGATGCCGAAGCGGAACGACCGTATGTCGCGGATGTGGGCCGCATAGATCGCCGCGAGAAGCGCGACCGCGGCGAACTTAAGTATCTCCTGGGGCTGGAACGAAAAGGGTCCTATGGAAAGCCAGCGGGAAGCGCCTTTGAGCGATACGCCGAAGTGCGTGAGCGTAAGCCCGGTGAGAATCAAGGCGACGGCGAAGAGGTAGGGCGTCGCGGTGCGCCATCGCCGATAGTCGAGGCGCGAGAGGAAGCTCATCGCGAGGCCGCCCAAGACGAGCCCGAGGAGCGCTTGGTTCGTCGCGACGCTCGTGAACGAGGCGCCGCCCCGCGCGAGAAGCCCGAGCGCCGCGGACGTGAAGATGAGAAGCCCGAAGACGACGAGGAAAGAGACGAGGATGAGGAACGGCGTATCGACGGAGTGCTTCATAGGGTTTGGTGCGGCGCGGGGCGCGCCCGTCTTACAGAATGGCGACCGTCATACCGATGATGGCGGCGACGATGCCGACGATCCAATAGCGCATCGTCACCTTGTAGGGCGGCCAGCCGAGCGCCTCGAAATGATGATGCAAAGGAGCGATGCGCAGCACTTTCCGCCCGAGGAATTTTTTGCTCAATGCCTGGACGATGTTGGAGAGGACCGTAACGATAAGGAGAAGCGTGATGACCGGCAGCGCGGCGATGCCGCGCCCGCCGCTTATCGTGTCGGAGAGGAAGGCGACCACGGTGAGCGCGAGCGTGAGCCCCATCGTGCCCGTCTCCGAAAGGTAAAAGCGCGCGGGCGGGATATTAAACCAGAGGAATGCAAGGAGTCCTCCGACCGTCGCCGCGCAGAACGCGGCGAGGTTGGGCTGCTGTTCGAAGACGGCGATGCCGGCGTAGGCGGCGAATATCGACATAAAGACGCCGCCCGCGAGGCCGTCGATGCCGTCGATGATCCCGCCCGCGTAGATGAAGAGGGCGACGCCGACGAAAAACGGAATGAACAGCGCACCGAGTCCCACGGGGTGCGCGACGAAGGGCATCGAGATGGTCGAGACGCCGAGTTTTTCATAGAACCAAAGCGCGCACAGGAGCGAGACCGCGGCGACGATAAGGAGGCGCGTGCGGAGCCGGAGCCCCTTCTGCCGGCGGATCTCGAAGAGGTCGTCGACGGCGCCGACGAAGGCTCCCACCGCGAGCGCCGCGAGCGGCAGCCACGTCTCCGTACGGCTGATGAACGCGAGCGTCTTGAAGGCGGGAGCGCCGGAGAAGGCCGCGAGAGCGCTCAAAAGGCCCGCCGTAAGGAGCACACTGCCCCAGACGATGGCGCCTCCGAAAAGCGGGGCTTCGGGGCGCCCCGCGCGGAGGCTGTTGAACATCGTCGCTTCCTTGCCGTCGAGGGCGCGCTTCCCGGCGCTCTTCCAGAGCCGGTATTTGTACAGAAAATGCGTAAGGAGCGGCGTTGCCGCGATGCCGATGACGAACGCCAGCGCGGCCGGAATGAATATTTTCAATGCATCGAGTTCAGCCATAGGTTCTAGGTTCGGTCCGCAGACGATCGCGCCGCTTCGATAAGGGCGCGGATATCTTCGAAGCGGCCCTTCTCCGTCGAGTGAAGGACGACCGCCACGAGAGGATGCCCGATCGAGCGGTCGAAGACGGCGACAAGGTTCCCGCCCGCGAGATCAGTATAGCCGGTTTTTGCGCCGATAAGTCCGGGGATATCGAGAATGGGCGTAGCCGTCGGCTTACCGGTGAGGACTCCTCCTCCCGCCTCGTACGCGGCCCCCGTGCGGACCGTACTCTCGAAGATCGACGGATGGCTCGCGTAGAACGCGGCCGCCAGAAGCGCCACGTCGCGCGCCGAACCGTAGGCGCCCGAGACGCCGAGGGTCATATCGAGGCCGGTCGGATCGAGGAAATACGACTGCGCGAGCCCGAGGCGCTCGGCGTTCGCGTTCATCTTCTTGATGAACGCGCCGCCGCCGCCGCTTTCCGCGACTGCCGCCATACCGTCGTTCGACGACACGAGCAGAGAGTAGCGCAGAAGCTCCCCGAGCTTCCAGGTCTCGCCCGCCTTGAGGCCCGAATCCCCCTCGGTCGCGATGGCTGCCCGGCTTATGCGCACGGAGCTCGTGGCACTCCGCTCTCCGAGAGCCACGTCGGCCGTCATAAGCTTCGTGAGCGACGCGAGCGGCAGCTGTTCCTCGTCGTTTTTCGAAAAAAGAACCTGTTTGGTCCCCGGATCTTATACGATGGCCGCTTCCGCCGCGAGCGCCTGCGGCTGGAGCGGAAAAGTTTCTGCGGCGGCCGGCTGCCGCGCGGGCGAGGGCGCGCGATAGATCGAAAGGAGGCCCGCCGCGACAACGAGGCACAGCGCCGCGGCGCTGATGATGAGCTGTATGAAAGTGGTCAGCCGTTCGTTCATAGCGGTTGTGTCAGGATGCCGCCGCCCCGGAAGCGGGTCCGTCGGCGCGCGCCGTGTCGGCCTCTTCGAGCGAGCGCATCTTTTCGTGGAGTTCGGCGAATCCGGGGAGGTCGTTCGCGCGGGCCACGCCGAGTTCGGCGAGAAGCTCGGTCGTCGGCTCGTAGAGGTATGAGCGTTCGTCGCGCGGATTCGTGACCTTGCGGACAAGCCCCCGCATTGCGAGCGTGCGCAGGATCTGCGTCGAATTGACGCCGCGGATGAAGTCGACCTGCGAGCGCGAGAGGGGTCCGCGGTAGAGAACAGCCGCGAGTGTCTCGAGTCCGGCCCGTCCGATGTCGCGCGAATACTCCTCTTTCCGCACGCGTTCGATCACCCCGGCCGCTTCGGGCGCCGCGCGAAGCTCGACCATCTTCCCGTCGTCGGCTATGCGGATGCCGCGCCGCTCGCTCAGGGCGCGCGCGCGGGCGTCCTCGAGCGCTTCCTCAAGCGCGTCCGCGCCTACCCCGAAGATCTTCAGAAGTTCGCTGCGCGAAAGAGGTTCGCCAAGGGCGAAGAGAAGCGCTTCGATCTGCTGCGCGAGGTCTGCTATTCGGCTATCGGCATTTTTTTCCGGCATTGATTATGATTCTTGCCATCGGCTACCCCCTACTCATAGGAAGGCGTCGAAACGCTGCTTCCTTCGAGCGTGATATCGCTGAACGGCTCGTTCTGCGTGGCTCTGATTATACCTTGTTTTACAAGCTCCAAAAGCGCGAGGAAGCTCACGACGATGTCGCGCTTCGCGGCGCCCGGCTTCCCGTGCCCAGAGAATTCGCGGAACGAAAGCTGCATAGCCGCGGACACGCGATGAGCGAGACGGTCGATCATCTCCTCGAGCGATATCGCTTTTTCGACGGCGACCTTCGGCAGCGCGGCGGCCGCCGGGAATTCGTCGATAAGCCGCCGCGCCGCCGCCATAAGCTCGCCCGGGGTCGCCTTCTTGTCCGGGACGAAGAGAACGTCGGGCGGAAGAGGCGTCTGCGGCCACAGGGGGGCCCCATCGAGTCCCCGGCCGAGGCCCCGCGCCGCTTCCTTGATGAGCTGGAAGAGCGCGAGGCGGAACTCGAGCTCTTTTATGTCGCGGGCTTCGTCGTCTGTCAGCTCGAGCGACGGCAGAAGCGAGCGCGATTTTATGAGGAGCAGGGTCGCCGCAAGCGCTACGAAATCCGACGCCTCGGCCAGGGGAAGTTCTCCCATAGCGTTCACGCTCTTGAGATAGTCGTCCGTGACCGACGAGAGCGAAATGTCGTTGATGAGAAGCTTGCGCTTCTCGATGAGCTCGAGGAGAAGCTCGAGCGGGCCTTCGAAAACGGGCGTTTTGACGACGAGGGCGGTCGGCATACGGGTCGCTACTTCGCTTGCAGGGCCGCGCCTTCGATGATCTTGAGGAAAAGCCGAACGGGCGTGCCGATGGCGCCTTTTGCGAGATGTTCGTGCGGAGAGGCAGTCATCCGCGGGGCGATATCGAGATGCGCGAACGGGCACGACAAATCCTTGGCGAACTCGCGCAAGAACATACCGCCGCCGATAACTCCCGCGTAGCGGGTATTGCCTGACGCGGGGATGTTGGCGACGTCGCCGAAATTGCCCTTCACCATATCCTCGTACTCCTCCCACATCGGGAACGGCCAGAGGTAGTCCCCGCTCTCCTCCCCCTGCTCGATAAGCCGCTTCTCGAGGACCTCGTCGGTCGACATAAGCGCGGAGGCGTGAAGGCCGAGCGCCGTAAGCGAGGCGCCGGTCAGGGTCGACGCTTCGACGACGAGAGAAGGATCGTAGCGCTTGGCGTACGTGATGGCGTCCGCAAGGATGACGCGGCCTTCGGCATCGGTGTTGAGTATCTCGATAGTGCGGCCCGACAAGCTTTTTACGATATCGCCCGGCCGCGTCGCGGAACCGGACGGCATATTCTCGACGGCGGGAATGAGTCCCACGACGTTCGCCGGGACCTTGAGCCGGGCCGCGAGAGCGATCGCGTGGATGACGGCGGCGCCGCCCGACATATCCATATGCATCTCGAGCATCGAGTCGCCGGGCTTGATATTGAGCCCGCCCGAATCGAAGGTAACGCCCTTGCCGATCAAAACAATCGGCCGCTGCGATTGTTTTGATCGCCCTGAGCGAGCGGAGCGAGCCGAAGGGGCGGCGCCGCCTTTATATTCGAGGATGATGAACTTCGGTTCCTCGACGGAGCCCTGGGCGACGCCGAGCACGGCTCCCATACCGAGTTTTTTCATTTCGGCGCGGCCGAGCGCCTTCACGGAGACCGAGGTTCCGCGGACGGCCTTCCGCGCCGCGGCAAGGAGGATTTCCGGCGTCATATCCTTGCCCGGAGTGTTCGCGAGCGTGCGGCAGGCGTTCACTTCTTCTCCCACGATGGCGCCGCGGCGCATTCCCCGCTCGGCCGAGGCGGGCGCTCCTGTAACCGTGGCATCTTCCACGAAGGAGAACCCGTCCTCGGGCCTCTTTTTGTAGGCGACGAACTCGAAGTCGGCCATCGAGAACGCCACGGCGAGAAGTTCGCCGAGCGCTGCGTCATCGATATCTTGTGCGGCAAGTTCGCGGATGTCGTTCCACGAAAATACGAGCGACTTCAGCTTGTAATGCTTGGCCGTCGCGACGGTCTTGCGCAGCAGCAGAACGAGTTTCCGCCGCCGGAGGGATTTCGTTGCGCCATAGGCCACGGCGAGCTCTTCCCTGCCGCCTTCAGTGCGGAACTTGGAAACGGTCCCGGGAGTGAATCGCACGTCCACCGATGCCTTTGATGCATTTTTTTTCGTTTCAATTTTCATTTTTTCGAGCCCGTACCCTGCACTTGGGAGTTTAACTCCCAAGTTGGTCCGGTTTGTCGGTCGACAAGAGGACGTCGATGCGGTTGATGTCGCGCGGGAACAAGGTCGCCTCTTTCACGTTCGGCAAGTCGAGGAAGCGCGCGGTAAGCCGCTCGAGGCCCATTCCCCACCCTCCGTGCGGAGGTAGGCCGTACTTGAAGGCCTGGAGGTAGAAAGAGAACTTTTCGGGGTCGAGCCCTTTGAGCTTCGCGCCGGCCACGAGATTGTCGTAGTTGTGCCGCCGCTGGCCGCCCGTCGTTATCTCGATGCCGCGGAACAGAAGGTCGAAGCTCTTGGTGTAGCCCGGATCGTTCTCGTCCTCATAGGTGTAGAAGGGCCGCTTGGAGACCGGATAGTGCGTGATGAAGATGAAGTCGGAGCCGCGCTCTTTCTTCGACCATTCGCACAGCCAGCGCTCGTCTTCGGGTTCGAGGTCGGGCTCTTGGCGCTTGTCCTTGCCGGTCTTCTGGAAGATGAGCTCTTGCGCCTCGCGCAGCTTCATCGAAGGGATCTCTTCGGGAACGTCGGGAATTTCGGCGCCGAGGAGCGCGAATTCGGCGGAGCAAGTCTCTTTGAGATGCTTGGAGATGGCGCGCATCAGGCGGTTCTCCGTTTTCATCACGGTCGTATGGTCTTCGATGAAGCCCATTTCGGCGTCCATCGAGGTGTACTCGTTGAGATGGCGGCTCGTGGCGTGCTTTTCCGCGCGGAAGACGTTGCCTATCGAGAACACGCGCTCGAACACCCCCACCATTATCTGCTTGTAGAGCTGCGGCGAGGTCGCGAGGTGCGCCGTTTTGCCGTAGAGATAGTTGACCTCGAAGACCTCGCCGCTCCCCTCGGCGTCGTCGCCGATGAGTTTCGGCGCCTGGAATTCGGTGAACCGCTCGCTATTCAGGTGCACGCGATAGGCCTTGGCTATCTCCGCCTGCACTTTGAAGATGGCGCGAGCTTTCTCGGAGCGGAGCGTATACGGCAGGTAGTCGAGATAGGTATCGAGATTGACGTCGGTGCCGAGCTCGAAGGGCAGCTCCTGCGCGAACGAGAGCACGTGCATCGCTTTGATATCGAGTTCGATGTCGCCGTTCTGCACCTTTGTGTTGACGTTCTTTTCAGGCCGCTTGTTGACAAGAGCTTCGAGCTCGACGACGCACTCGGGTTTCGTCTCCTTCGCGATCATCATCGCTTCGGTCTCCTGGGGCAGCACGACGCCCTGGACGGTGCCGGTCATATCACGCAGGTCGAAGAAGACGAGCTTGCCCTGATCGCGTCGCACGGCGACCGAACCCTTCACGAGCACGCGTTCACCGGTTTTTTCTTTCAGATCTTTGATGAATGTTCTTTCCATAGAATTACAAGGTTATGCCGATTTTTTCTCGCACGAGCTTCATTTTGCTCTCTGCCATAGCGCGTGCTTTTTCGCTTCCGTCATCAAGCACGCGCTTCACGTCTCTGTCGTCGAGAGAATCGCGTTTCGCACACATCGGAGCGACGAGGGCCTCGATGTCCTCGATAAGGGCCTCCTTGAGCGCTTTGTAATTGCCTTTGTGCGAGTCGTAGAGCGACGCGAGTTCCGCCTCGCTTCTAAAGAGGCGATGAATGGCGTAAACATTTTTCGGCAGCTCGCCCGAGGAATCGGTAACGATGCCCATCACGGCCTTCGCTATTTCGTCCTTCGTGCCGAAGAGCGGGATGGTGTTCTTGTAGCTTTTGCTCATCTTCTGTCCGTCGGTGCCGGGAACGACGCCGACGCCCTCAAGAATTTTGTCTTTGGGCTCAATGAACGTCTCTCCATAGGCAATGTTGAATTTTGCTGCCGCCTCGCGCGCATACTCGACGTGCTGCTTCTGGTCTTGGCCCACGGGCACGATGTCAGTGTCGTAGAGGAGGATATCCGCCGCCATAAGCATCGGGTAGTTGAAGAGGCCGGCATTCGCCTTGAGGCCCTTCGCAACCTTGTCCTTGTAGGCGTGCGCGAGCTCGAGATAGGCGACCGGAACAAGGCACTCGAATATCCACGCGAGCTCGGTGTGCTCGTGTACCTGCGACTGTTGGAAGATGACCGTCTTTGCAGGGTCGACGCCCGCCGCCAAATAATCTTTGACGACGTTGATTATGTTCTGGCGCAGCTCTTCGGGCTTGGGAGCCGAGGTCAGCGCGTGATAGTCGGCGACCATAAGCATCGAGTCGTAGCTCTCATAGAGGTCGGCGAAGGGCTTGAGGGCGCCGAAATAGTTGCCGATATGGAGTGTACCGGACGGCTGCAAACCCGTAAAAAGGCGTTTTTTAACGCTTGCCATATACGGCAATAATAGCAGAAAAATCACTACCTAGGTAGTGATTTTTCTAGGGAACTATATACAAAGCTGCTCTAGGTGGTATTTCGGTTGGTGAGTCCGTAGTATACGAGCCATGCGCCGCCAATAAGTTCTACCAAGCCAAAAACATTGTAGCCCCATAGTTCGGCGGTACTCCAGTCGCCGAGATACTGCCACCCACCCATTACAAACCCAACAAGTAATAGAAGGCCAACCACGCCAACGATATTCTTTTTCATATCCCGATTATACCGCGCCGTTATCCCCAGAAAACGTCCGTTTCCCCTATTGACTTTTTCTGAGCATGGTATCATGAAGGTACCTCACATTGGAGGTGTTAAACGGTTCACGGAGACAACGCGACCCAGTCGGAAACGGAAGACGAGAAATAACTACGAAAACAAGTTAGTTCGAGAATCCAGTCGCCGACTGGTCTACTGCGGAGAAATCCCAAGGTAGGCCGGTTAGCGATTGGATTTTGCATTTTGAAAATTAAAAATGCCCGGCTGGGAGGAATACAGTGCAGGCGTAGCATATGCAAGAAATGCAATGCCACTTAGAAGGTATTTATGATGGTGCGAATCCATCCGCCTGCACTGTATTCGTCTCAAACGAGCATTTCGTTTTGAAAGTTGAATTGTGCCCCCGTAGTTCAATGGATAGAACGACGGTCTTGAACACCGTATCCGAAAGGACTTGCTCTCTAAGGCACAGATGTAGGTTCGATTCCTATCGGGGGCGCAGTTCAACTCTCAACGTCTATTTCAAAGAAAAAGAACCGCCATCGCGCGTCGCTAATGACCGTTCTTTTATAAATTCAATATACTAAGGGCTACGCATTCGCGCCAGTGGGTACATGGGGACATCGTGTGGTCGTGCAAAAAGCCTTTATTATGGCTTTTTCTATAACCTATCCCCTATTCCCTATAACCTAATTTTAAATCCCCTCCTCCTTTAGTTTCTCAATCAACTTTTTAGCTTCGCGGGAGAGTTTTTGCGGCAAGGTTATCTTGATGCGCACAAAGAGATCGCCTCGCTTGCCCGAGCTCGAAAGAGACTTGCCCAAGGGTACCCCCCTGCCCTTCACGCGCAAAAGTTCGCCGTGTGAGATGCCCGCGGGCACCGACACGGTGATATCGCCGTCGAGGGTCGAAACCGTGTAATCGTGGCCGAGAAGGGCGTCGGAAAGTTTTATGGAAAGTTCGGTCACGAGATTGGCGCCGTCCTTTTTGAAGCGCGGATCGGATATGACGTGGACTTTGACGTAAAGATCGCCGGCCACACCCCCCGCCACGGCCTCGCCTGCGCCGGAGAGCCGTATCATTTCCCCGCCCTCAATGCCTGCGGGAATGGTTATTTCCACCTCCTCTTGTTTGCGGTAGACGCCTTCGCCGCGGCAGGTCGAGCACTTCTCCTCCGGTATCTTGCCGGTTCCGCGGCAGGCGCGGCACGGCTGCACCATCGTGATGGCGCCGAAGATCGAGTTCGTGGTCTCGTGGACCTTGCCGGAGCCGTTGCATTTCTTGCAGGTGTCGAGCTTCACCCCGGGCTTGGCACCCGAACCGTGGCACACTTCGCACTCGGAGACCTTCGCAAGAAGGACGCGGCGTTTGGTGCCGAAGATGGCATCCTTGAACGGAAGCTCAAGATCGATGGAAACATCGCGGCCGCGCTGGACGCGTCCGCCCCCGCGGCCGCCGAAGAAATCGCCGAAAACGTCGCCAAAGTCGAAGCCGCCCTGCGCGAAGGCATCTTGGAATTGCGAGAAGTCGAACTGCGCTCCCTGCCCGCCGAAGCCCGAGAAGCCGGGGCCCGCGCCGTCCGAGAAGACGCGCCCGTACGAGTCATACTCGCCGCGCTTCTTGTCGTCGGAAAGGACGCTGTACGCCTCGCTTATCTCCTTGAACTTCTCTCCGTCGCCGCCGGCCTTGTCGGGATGATATTTATGCGCGAGTTTATAGAACGCCTTCTTGATCTCGTCTTTCGACGCGCTCTTCTGAACGCCCAGTATTTCGTAGTAGTCTCGTTTTGCTGCCATATTCGGCTAGGATACCCCTTACGTTATTTCACGTCAGCGTCGCGGACGTTGCCTTCGTCTTGCCCTGAGCCTGTCGAAGGGCCGCCCTCAGTATTCGGCTTGTCTTGCCCCGAGTCTTTCGAAGGGCCCGCCTTTTGGACCGCCTCGTACACTTTGGAGAGCTCGCGTGCGAGTTCCTCGGCTGCGGTCTTCATCGCTGCACTATCGTCCGACGTTTTCTTCCCTTCCGCCGCGGTTATTTTCTCGTTGATAGAAGTCTCAAGTTCAGCCGGAACCTTGCCCTTGTTGTCGGCAAGCGCCTTGCGGGCGGAGTAGACGGCCTGGTCGAGCACGTTGCGCGCCTCGGCCACCTCGACCTTCTTCTTGTCGGACTCCGCGTTCGCGTCCGCGTCCTTGCGCATACGCTCGATATCGGTGTCGGAAAGGCCCGACGATGCTTCGATGCGGATCGACTGCTCCTTGTTCGTAGCCTTATCCTTGGCTTTGACGGAGAGGATACCGTTGGCATCGACGTCGAAGCTCACCTCTACTTGCGGGAGTCCGCGGGGTGCCGGCGGGATGCCGTCCAAGACAAAGCGCCCGAGCGATTTGTTGTCGCCTGCCATCGCGCGCTCGCCCTGCACGATATGGATCTCGACGGAGGTCTGGTTGTCGGAAGCCGTCGAGTAGGTCTGCGATTTGCTCGTGGGGATGGTCGTATTGCGGTCGATGAGTTTCGACACGACGCCGCCCATCGTCTCAATGCCGAGAGAAAGCGGAATGACGTCGAGAAGAAGGACGTCGCGCACTTCGCCGCCCAGGATGCCGCCCTGGATGGCGGCGCCGACGGCGACCACTTCGTCGGGATTGACGCTCATATTGGGCTTCTTGCCGAAGAACTTTTCGACGGCCGCCTGAAGCGCGGGCATACGGGTTTGTCCGCCGACCAAAATGACCTCGTTGATGTCCCCTACCTTGAAGGGCGAGGCCTCCATCGCGCGCTTTGTAATGGTCATAGCGCGGTCGATGAATTCGCTTGAGAGTTCCTCGAGCTTCGCGCGCGTGAGCTTGATGAGAAGGTGGCGGGGGCCCGAAGCGTCCGAGGTGATGAACGGGATATTGACCTCGCTCTCGATCGCGGTTGAGAGCTCTATTTTGGCTTTCTCCGCGGCTTCGTCGAGGCGTTGGCGGCCGAGAGGATCCTGGCGCACGTCGATGCCCGACTCTTTTTTGAACTCCTCGGCGAGGTAGTCCATTATCTTCTGGTCGATGTCCTTGCCGCCTAGGTGCGCGTCGCCGTCGGTCGACTTCACTTCGATGACGTCTTCGCCCACCTCGAGGATGGAGATGTCGAACGTGCCGCCGCCGAAGTCGAAGACGGCGATTTTCTCGTTTCTTTTCTTGTCGAAGCCGTACGCGAGCGCGGCCGCCGTCGGCTCGTTGATGATCCGCTTCACGTCGAGGCCGGCTATCTTGCCCGCGTCGCGGGTCGCGGCGCGCTGCGAGTCGTTGAAGTATGCCGGCACGGTAATGACCGCTTCGGTGATAGTCTCGCCCAGGCGCTTCTCCGCGTCGGCCTTGAGCTTCTGGAGGATCATCGCGGAGATCTCCTCGGGCCGGTACCAGGAGGAACCCATACTGACCTCGATGCCGCCGTTCTGCGCTTTGCGCATCTCGAACGGAACCGCCGCGCGGTCCTTGGCGACCAGAGGTTCGTCGAACGTGTGTCCGATGAAGCGCTTGATCTGATAGACGGTATTCTTAGGATTGGTGACCGCCTGGCGGCGCGCGAGAAGGCCGACAAGGCGCTCCCCCGTCTTCGAGGCGGCGACGACGGAAGGCGTCGTGCGCGCGCCCTCGGCGTTCTCGAGGATGCGCGGTTCGCCGCCCTGAATGACCGCCATCGCGGAGTTCGTCGTGCCAAGATCGATGCCAAGAATTTTTCCCATACTATTTTTGATTATCGAATAACGTGTTATTTCTTGAATACTCCTACCGAGACTTGCGCGGGACGGATAACTTTTTCCTTCATCTTCCATCCCCGCTGCAGCACCTCTGCGATGACCCCCTCCTGTTCTTGCTTGTCCACCGTCTGTTCGCTCAAAACCTCGTGAAGCGCCGGGTCGGGGTGCTTCCCTATGTATTCTTCGCCGAAGGGCGTCACCCCGAGTCCCGCGACGGCCATACTTATCTGTTTGGCGATCGGTCCCAGGTCTTTCGAGAGTTCGCCCGCCCTCCGTGCGTGGTCGATGGAGTCGAGAGTCGGAATGATGGCTTCAACGGCGCGAGCAATGCCCTGGTCCCTGGCCGCCTTGGAGTCTTCCTCAAGCCGGCGCATCCCGTTCACGTAATCGGCCTTCGCTCGCTGCCAGCCGTCCAGGTACTCCTGCTTCTCCTTAACGCAAGCGGCAAGCTTTTCGCGCAAGCGCTTAAGGGCGGCGGGACCCATTTCGGCATCCTCTTCCGCCACGATCTCTTCGTCGGAGTCCTTCATACGTCAAGCATTTTACATAGAAAAAACGCACCGTCAAGTTTTTTGACCGCACGACGGCGCTTCGAGATCATTCCGGCGCAAAATAAAACATCCGCAGGGTGTGCGGATGTTTTTGACAGTTCTTGTTAGCGCTTCGGTCACGGATGATTTCCTCGCCGTCGCTCGGAAATCTCCGCGACCCCGCCTCGCGGTTTCGCCTGCTGGCGAAACATCGCTGCGGCCGT
>JAKALC010000014.1 GCA_021813335.1 bacterium
CGCGCTCGGCGTCGGCGGCCTTGGCCTCCTGTTCCGAAGCGGCGATACAGAGCTTCTCGAGATTCGCGTATTCGCGGCGCGTCATAGGCTTGCCGTCGAGATGCGAGGCGAGGATGCGGTGCGCCAGAATGTCAGGATACCGGCGGATAGGGGAGGTGAAATGCGTGTAGTACTCGAACGCGAGGCCGAAGTGGCCGATGTTCTTCGTCGAATAAATGGCTTTCGCCATCGAGCGCAAGGTTGCCGTGCGGATGAGGCGCTCCTCGGGCTTGCCCTCGATATCTTTGAGCAATTTGCGGATGTCGCGCGCGGAGTAGCGCCCCTTCGAGCCCTTCTTCTGCAGGCGGCCGAACTCGTATCCCAGAGCGCGCACGAAAACGGCGAGCTCCTCGATGCGGTCTTCTTTCGGCTCGTCGTGGATGCGATAGAGGAATACGAGTCCGTGCTCGGGAAACTTTTCCGCGAGCTTCGAAACGAAGAGCGCCACTTCGCGGTTGGCGAGCAGCATCCAGTCTTCGATAAGGAGGTTCGTCTCGATGCGCTTCTTGCGCGCCACGGCGACGGGGACGCCCTTCTCGTCGAGCGTGAAGCGCACTTCGTTGTCGCCGAAATCGATGGCGCCTTCTTTCTCGCGCGCCGAGCGCATATGGCGCGCGAGGTCGCGCAGGATGCGAAGCTCCTCGATAAAGGGTCCGGCGTCGGCGTCGAGGGTCTTCTGCGCCTCCTCGTAGGTGAAGCGCTTGTTCGAGCGGATGATGCTTTTTTCGAAGCGCCTCTCAAGTATCTCGGCGCGCGCATTGAGGCGGAACACGGCCGAGAAGGCGAGCCGATCCTCTCCCTCGCGAAGCGAACAGACGTTGCCTGAGAGTTCGTGAGGGAGCATCGGAATGGTCGCATCGACGAGATAGACGGAGGTGGCGCGTTTTTGCGCTTCGCGATCGAGAGCGTTCCCGTCGCGCACGAAGAACGACGCGTCCGCGATATGGACGCCGACCTCGAACTCGCCGCCGCCGAGGGCGCGTACGGAGAGCGCGTCGTCGAAGTCCTTGGCGTCGGGCGGATCGATGGTGAACGTCGTGACGCCGCGGTAATCGACGCGCTTCGCCGCCTCGGTGGCGATGGTTTGCGCGTGTTTTTTTTCGATCTCCTCCGCTTCGCGCGCGGCCTCCGGCGGGAACGACGTCGCGAAGCCGTGCTCGAGCACGATGGCGTTCATCTCCGTGCGGTGCTCGCCGGCCGCGCCCAGGATCTCGATGATCTCCCCCTCGGGGTCTTGTGCGCCGGTGAACGACACGAGACGGACGAGCGCTTTCGCCTTCGCGCGCGCGAGAGCCGATCCGCGGAGGCGGATCGGCCGGTAAAATCTCACGTCGTCGGGGAGCGCCACCCAGGAGCCGTCCTGCTCCTCAAGCGTCGCGACGAACTCCTCGCGCGCGCGCGAAAGAACGCGCACGACGGCGCCGTACGGCCGCATCCCTGCCCGCCGAAGTCCCGGCGAAGGCGGGGGAGCCTTGAGAGCAGCCTTCCCGCGGGGGAGCCGCATACCACGCACCTCGACTTCAACCTCGTCGCCATTGAGTGCGCCGTTCAGGCTCTCTTTTTCTATCTCAATATCTTCGTGCTCCGGCCACGAAACATACCCCGTCGCTTTGCGGGTCAGTTGAATGATGCCGGTCATCCTTTGTTTCGGCCTCGGTTTGTCCGAGGCGCCTTTCGTGCGTTCAAAACGCTTTCTCTGAGGCATTCGTAAATATACGATACTATATTTCGGCAGCATTGACAAGATTGCTCGGAACATGTTGTATAAACACAGCCGTCCCTTCCGCTCAAATTTCTCGGGAGAAACAACGTGAAGTGCTTCAAGACATTCGCCAGAGTACTCGCCCTGCTGGTTTTCCTTGCAGTTGCCTTTCTGGTGTCGCTTGCCGTAGGCGCCTTCGTCCAGTCCTTCGCAGGGAGCGAACTTGGCGCTCTCGTGAGCACTCTCTTGACCGTTTTCATCGCAGGCTGGGGAATAGACAACCTCGGCCCGCTCGTGGACAAAATCTTGCCCGCCTCATCCCACGGGTAAGTCGGAACACCCCGCATTCGCGCCTCGGCGCGAATGCGGGCCCTTTTATTTTATAAACGTGCGAACCGCCGAATCGTACACGTCTTGACAATAAGTAGCTTTGTCGGTTCAATATGCCGAGAGCCGTATTCGATCAATGAGTATCAAATATTCGGAAAGGAAAGGGAGGAGGAGTGAATAACCTCAAGATCTCAATTGTTTCGTTCCCCTTCGCGCTTGTGCTCGCCGTGGGACTTCTCGTAGGCATCGAGTACTTGTATGGCGCGAGCGTGGCCGGCGTCACTCACCCCGCGAAAACGGGAGCGCTGCTCGACTTGGCCGTTACCGTCGGCGCCTATATGGCGGTGTCGGCATCCCTCGAGCATCTTTCCGCGGAGTATCGGTGTGTCGCGTTCCTCGTGAATGCCCTCTACCGCTTCATCCGGTTTGCGATCCACACACTCTTCGTGCTCTTTATCTTGTACATCGCATTCAGGGTCGGCATGTATATCGAGGAGAGCCGTTTGAAACCCCTGAGCGGCACCGCCGCGGCCATAGCAGGATGCATCCTCGGCGGGATCTACGCCGGCCCCTTCAGAGACCTGGTCGATAAGCTGCTTCCTCCGTGAAGCTGGAAGCCGTCGCCGACACCAGACCGACACACCCGCCCCAGTGGTCTTCCACCGGTGCGGGTTTTTCATTGGAAGAGTTGACTCCGAGCCCCTCTATTGGTACATTGTTGCCATCCCGCTTCGCCGGGGCTTTTTCAAGAGAGTATGATCATCATTCGATTGCAGCGCATAGGACGCAAGAACGACCCGAGCTTCCGGGTTATTGTCACTGACTCGAAGCGCGCCGCGAAGACCGGCAACTACCTCGAGATGGTGGGTTCATACGACCCGCGCACCGATCGCGTCGCTCTTAACGCCGAGCGCATCAAGCACTGGATGAGCGAGGGCGCGAAGGTTTCCGATACGCTCCACAACCTGCTCGTTTCGCAGAAGATACTCGAGGGCAAGAAGAAGAACGTCTTGCCGAAGAAGACGGCCCCCAAGAAGGAAGAAGCCCCGGCCGCCGCCGCCGAGGCCCCTGCCGCGGAAAAGGCCGCTGAGACCGAGTCCGCCCCCGCAGAAGAGGCGCCGGCCGAAGTACAGCAATAAACTAATACACAGACCGAGGGAGCCCCGTCCCGCCGCGTGCTACAATACCAGCGTAGAGGACATTACCACGATTAAGACCGTTATGATGGAAAAGGACCAGGAGTTTTTGGAATTCGTCGTCAAAGGTTTGGTCGACCATCCCGAAGACGTCAAGATAAACCGCACGGTCGATGAAATGGGCGTTCTCCTTATGCTCGACATCAACGCCGAAGATATGGGCAAGGTCATCGGCCGCTCGGGCAACACGGCGAAGGCCATCCGCACGCTCTTGCGCGTCGTCGGTATGAAGAACAACGCCCGCGTGAACCTGAAGATCAACGAGCCCGAAGGCGGCTTGCGCCAGGGGGGAGACAGCGCGACGGGCGGCTATGTCCACACGCAGCACGAGGTCTCGGCCCACGCTCCCGCGATGAAGTCGGTCGACGAGGCGATGGAGGAGCTCGGCAACAGTTTCTAGCTCGAACAGCCGGATTTTGAATAGATCACAGCACCGCCGCCCCGAAGGGGCGGCGGTGCTTTCCGTAAGAGGTACTGCGAAGGCTGTGGCGATCCGCCGCATTCTGGAGTACAATCGCCGCAGATTTCTTTGCGCACCTTTCTTTGCATCGGCGAGGAGGCGGACGTGGACAAGAAGAAGGATGATCCGGCAAAGCGGATCAGGCTGCTTTTCGTACGGCATACGGAAACGCACTGGAATTCCGAGAGGATCTACAGCGGGCAGTCGGATATTCCGTGGCTCTCCGAAAAGGGGGTCGCCCAGGCCAAGGCGCTGGCCTTCGATCTCAGGCCGTTCGTTCCCGTTGCGGCGATCTACAGCTCGGATCTCACCCGAACGCGGCAGACGGCGGGCATCATCGGCTACTATCTCGGCATCGAACCGCAGCTCGACCGGCGCTTGCGCGAGGTCCACTACGGAAAGCTCGAAGGGATGTCGAGAGACGCCGCCGGGGATCTCTATCCCGAGCCGACCCTCTCGATACGGCATCCGAACTTCGACTTCCGGCCGCTCGGCGGAGAAAGCCGCGCGGAGGTCGTCGCCCGCCATCTCGACTTTCTCAACGCGTGCGCGCTGCGGCACGGCGCTTCGAAAGGCGATCCGCCCCGTGTTGTCGTCGTCGGCCACGGTGGCTCTCTCCGCGCCCTCCCCGAGCGCTTCGGTATGGGCAAGGAGTTCGCGCAAGGAGCGGTGCACGAGCATCTCTACGAATACACGCTCCAGGGTTAGAGCGGATCGAAACCATCCCCGCGCATCCGCGCGGGGGCTTTTTTTCGAGGGCATTTCGCGCTATGGTAGCGGAATGGATGGCAGCCGCATCAGGATCGCAGTCGTCTTTTTCTGTCACGACGGAAAGGGGAATTACCTTCTCAACAAGCGCTCGCAAAAATGCCGCGACGAGAGGGGGATGTGGGATCCGGGCGGCGGAGGCGTCGAGTTCGGCGAGACGCTCACCGAAGCGGTTATCCGCGAAGTCGGCGAAGAATACGGCGCTGCGCCCAAAGAGATCGAATTTATGGGATATCGCGACGTTCTCCGCACGCAAGAGGGGAAACAGACGCACTGGATCTCGCACGACTTCAGAGTTCTCGTCGACCCCTCGGAAGTGAAGAACGGCGAGCCCGAAAAGTGTGACGCTCTTATGTGGACCACCGTTCCCGAGCTGGAAACCTTTCCCGAGCCGCTTCACTCGCAGTTCCCGAAATTTCTCGAACAACACCGCCATAAGCTCGTATGAATTTTCACGTCGTAACCATTTTCCCGGAGCTCGTCGAGAACTATGCGCGCACCTCGATACTTGGCCGCGCCCAAAAAAACGGGCTCATTTCCGTTCGCGCGCACCAGCTCCGCGACACGGCAGGAAATAAATGGAACAAGGTCGACGAGCGTGCCTATGGCGGCGGTCCCGGTATGGTTCTGAGGGCGGAGCCCGTCGTTCGCGCGGTCGATGCTCTTGTCAAAAAAATGAGATCAAAAAAAGCGAAGGTTCTCATCACCGCCGCGGGCGGGAAGGAGTTCACCAATGCTTACGCGCGCAACCTCGCGAAAAAATACACGGAGGTCATCATTGTCGCCGGCCGTTACGAGGGTATCGATGCTCGCGCGAAGAAGATGCTCAAGGCCGAAGAAGTTTCCGTCGGACCCTACATCCTGACGGGCGGCGAATTGCCCGCGCTCACCATCATCGATGCCGTGGCGCGTCAGATACCCGGCGTCCTCGGGAAGACGGCATCTCTCGAAGAGGGGAGAGTTGCCTCGCACGATGTCTACACGCGCCCTGAAGTGCTCAACTATAAAGGTAAAAGCTACCGCGTGCCCAAAGTCCTCCTCTCGGGGCACCACGCGAAAATCGACGAATTGCGCGCCAGGCGGCGCAGCGCTCAAAAATAAACCCTCCTCGGAGGCCAGCCAGAGGGCTTCCGGGGTGGGGAAAAGGGGTTGACGCCGTTTCCGGGGCGGGTATACTGGAAAGCGAAACAAGGGGGCAGGCGATTGAGTTTCAGGACTCGCGTTTCAATACAATTACATAGTGGTAGGGCCGCAGACCCGAGCTTAATAAAAAAGAAGCAGGGGCGCTTTATGCGTCTCGCATTCTTTTTGTTTATGTAGATAAGTATTTTTCGGGGCGGCAGCAGCGGGCGTTCGTGCGTTTTAACCATCGCAGCGTAACTTTTATAACTCCCTATGCGTGAACAGAAGTTCTTCAAGCGCTTCAGCGCTCCCCGTGTCGAGATACCGAATCTCGTCGCCGACCAGATGCGCTCCTACGAAGCGCTCCTCGCCCAAGGAATCAAGGAGACGTTCAAAGAGTTCACGCCCATCAAGGACTACTCGGGCAAGAAGTTCGACCTCGAGTTCGTCAAAATAGAGCTCGGCGAAGCCAAGTTCGACGAGCACTACGCCAAAGAGCAGAAGCTTACGCTCGATGCCCCGATACGCGCCATCGTCCGGCTCACCAATAAGCTCAATGGCGAGAAGAAAGAGCAGGAGATCTTCCTCGCGGACATCCCCACGATGACTCCGCACGGCACGTTCATCATCAACGGCGTCGAGCGCGTCATCGTGCCGCAGCTCGCGCGCTCGTACGGCGTGTTCTTCACGGCCGAAGAGGTCAAGGGCAAGAAACAATTCGGCGCGAAAATAATTCCCGCGCGCGGCGTGTGGATAGAAGTTGAGACCGATGCCGACGGGATGCTTTCCGTCCGCATCGACCGCAAGCGCAAGTTCCCGGCGACTTCGCTCCTGCGCGTTATGGGAGCGTCGTTCGACAGCGATCTCAAGTCCCTCTTCTCCACGACCCCGCACGGCAAACGCTGGATCGAGCAGGCTCTCGAAAAGGACCCGGCCAAGACCGTCGAAGAGGCCTATATCGAGATCCACAAGCGCTTGCGTGACGGCGACCTCGCGACCGCGAAGAACGCGGCCGACTATGTGAAATCGCTCTTCTCCGAAGAGCGCTACGACCTCTCTCCGGTCGGCCGCTTCCGCTTCAACCAGCGTTTCAATAAATCGCTCGATGAGAAAGAGCTCGGACGCAAAACGCTCTCGCTCGACGACATCGTCACGACGCTCCAGCACCTCCTCAAGCTCGGCAGCGATCCCGAGGCGATGGAAGACAACATCGATCACCTGGGTTCCCGCCGCGTGCGCTATGTCGGCGAGATGCTCCAGAGCCGCGTCCGCGTCGGCCTCACGCATATGAAGCGCAACATCCAGGACCGTATGTCCACGATCGACGCGGACGCGACCCTGCCGCAGCAGTTCGTGAACCCGCGCCCGCTGCAGGCCCGCATCAAGGAATTCTTCACGACGAACCAGCTCTCGCAGTTTATGCAGCAGGAGAACGCGCTCGCGGAGCTCGAACACCTGCGCACCTTCTCGGCCTTGGGTCCGGGAGGCCTCACGCGCGAGCGCGCCGGCTTCGAGGTGCGCGACGTGCACCCCAGCCACTACGGCCGCCTGTGCCCCATCCATACGCCGGAAGGCCCGAACATCGGCCTCATCCTGCGTCTCTCAACGTTCGCGCGCATCAATGAGTTCGGTATGATCGAGACGCCGTACGCCAAGGTCGAGAACGGCATAGTGACGAGCGAGATCATCTACCTCAACGCGGCGCAAGAGGAGGGGAGCGCCATCGCGCACGGCGCCGTCGAAGTGGGAGCTGACGGAATGATCAAGAACGATATGGTCGAGGTCCGCCTCAACGGCGCGCCGACCCGCATCGCGCGCGCGAACGTCAAGTTTATCGACGTTGCCGCCGGCCAGCCGTTCTCTATCGCGACCTCGCTCATCCCGTTCCTCGAGCACGACGACGCCAACCGCTCGCTCATGGGTTCCAATATGCAGAAGCAGGCGATACCGTGCATCAACCCGGAGGCGCCCTTGGTCGCGACCGGTATGGAGGAGACCGCGGCGCGCGACACGGGCCGGCTCATTCTCGCCCGCGAATCCGGCGTCGTCTCCAAGATCGACGGCCGGAGCATCACGGTCACGAACTCGAAAGGCAAGGACGCCAGCTATCCGCTCGTCAACTTCGTGAGGACGAACGGCTTCACGGCGCTTCACCAGCGGCCGGTCGTCTCCCTGGGACAGAAGGTGAAGGCGGGCGATCTCCTCGCCGACGCCTCCTCGACGGACGGCGGCCAGCTCGCCCTCGGCCAGAACATCCTCACCGCGTTTATGACGTGGTCGGGCGCGAACTACGAAGACGCCATCATCATTTCGGAGCGCCTCGTCAAGAACAGCAAATTTACGACCATCAACATCGAAGAGTTCGTCTGCAACGTGCGCGACACGAAGCTCGGCTTCGAGGAGACGACGCACGATATTCCGAACGTGAGCGAAGTTAAGCTCCGCAACCTCGATGAGGAAGGTATCGTGCGCATCGGCTCTGAAGTGCGCCCGGGCGACATCCTCGTCGGCAAAATAACGCCGAAAGGCGAAACGCAGCTCACGCCCGAAGAGCGCCTCTTGCGTTCCATCTTCGGCGACAAGGCGCGCGACGTGAAAGATTCTTCGCTGCGTATGGAGAACGGCAAGCGCGGCCGCGTCATCGGGGTCAAGGTCTTCTCGCGCGAAGCGGGGCACGACCTCGACTCGGGCATTTTGAAGCGCATCCATATCGAGGTAGCGCAGCTCCGCCCGGTCTCGGTCGGCGACAAGCTCGCCGGCCGCCACGGCAACAAGGGCGTCATCTCCCGCATCCTTCCCGAAGAAGATATGCCGTACACGGCCGACGGACGCCCGGTCGATCTCATCCTGACCCCCTTGGGCGTGCCGAGCCGTATGAACCTGGGCCAGATCCTCGAGCTCCACTTGGGCCTCGCGGCGAACACCCTCGACTACCAGGCCATCTGCCCCCCGTTCGCGGGAGCCTCGGAAGAGGAGATTCGCGCGGAACTCGCGAAGGCCGGTTTCAATGAAAGCGGCAAGATGAAACTCTACGACGGCCGCACCGGCGAGGCGTTCGAGCAGGATATCGCGGTCGGCTATATGTACATCTTGAAGCTTCACCATATGGTGGAAGACAAGATCCATATGCGCTCGATAGGCCCCTACTCGCTCATCACGCAGCAGCCCTTGGGCGGCAAGGCGCAGGGCGGCGGCCAGCGCTTCGGCGAAATGGAAGTCTGGGCGCTTCTCGGCTACGGTGCCGCTTACACCCTGCGCGAAATGCTCACCGTGAAGTCCGACGACATCCAGGGGCGCTCCGCGGCGTTCGACAGCCTCGTGCGCGGCGAACATATCACGCATCACTACGCGCCGGCATCGTTCAACGTTCTCCTTCACACGCTCCGCGGCCTCGCGCTCGATATCGAGCTTATGCGCGGCGGCAGCCCCATCCGCGGCATCAAGAAGACGCCGGGCGCCGAAGCGTCCGACTTCGACGCGGTACGCATCCGCCCCGCGAGCCCCGAGCGCATCCTCGAGTGGTCATACGGCGAGGTGACGAAGCCGGAAACCATCAATTACCGCACCCAACGGCCGGAAAAGAACTCGCTCTTCGACGAGAAGATCTTCGGTCCGGAGAAAGACTACGAATGCTACTGCGGCAAATACCGCGGCATCCGCTACAAGGGTATCACCTGCGAAAAATGCGGCGTCGAACTCACGCGCGCCATCGTCCGGCGCGAGCGTATGGGCCATATCGACCTCGCGGTGCCGGTGGCGCACGTCTGGTTCTTGCGCGGCATCCCGTCGCGGCTCGCGATGGTTCTCGGCATCTCCGCTTCCGACCTTGAGAAGGTGGCCTACTTCGCCGGCTATATCATAACGTCAGTCGATGAGAAGGCTCGCGATGGCATCGTCCACGAGCTCGAGACCGAATACAAAGCCAAGCTGAAAAACCTGGTCGACGAGAAGTCGAAAGACAAGATGAAGGAGCTCTTTCTCGAAGCGAAGCGCGAGATCGATATGCTCCGCGTCGGCACGGTGCTCGACGAGGCCCACTACCACCGCTTCGCCATCAAGTACGGCGCGGCGTTTGAGGCCGGTATCGGCGCCGAAGCGCTCCATAATCTCTGCCGCGATCTCGATCTCAAGAAGATCGAGGGGGAGGTCGCCCACGCCGCGACCGAAGCGGGTGCCGCCGATCGCGAAAAGCTCGGCAAGCGGCTTTCGCTTCTGCGCGGTATGATCCGCGCAAACGTCCGCCCCGAGTGGATGTTCCTCACGCGCATACCGGTCATCCCGCCGGGACTCCGCCCGATGGTCGCCCTCGACGGCGGCCGCCACGCGACGTCCGACGTGAACGACCTCTACCGCCGCGTCATCAACCGCAACAACCGCCTCAAGAAGCTCATCGAGATACAGGCGCCTGATGTCATCTTGCGCAACGAAAAGCGCATCCTCCAGGAAGCCGTCGACGCCCTCATCGACAACTCGATCCGCCACGGCGGCGCCGCCTACTCGGCGACGACGCAGGCGCGCACGCGTCCGCTCAAGTCGCTCTCCGACAACCTCAAGGGCAAGCACGGCCTCTTCCGCCAGAATCTCTTGGGTAAGCGCGTCGACTACTCCGGCCGCTCGGTCATCGTCGTCGGTCCCGAACTCAAACTCAATCAATGCGGCCTTCCGAAGCATATGGCCCTCGAGCTCTTCCGTCCGTTCATCATCGGCAAGCTTCTTGAGCGCGAACTCGCCTACAACATCCGCGGCGCCGGCCGTCTCATCGACGAAGGCGTTCCTGAGGTGTGGGCCATCCTCGAAGACGTCATCAAGGATAAGTACGTGCTTCTCAACCGCGCGCCGACCTTGCACCGCCTCGGCATTCAGGCCTTCCAGCCGGTCCTCATCGAAGGCAACGCTATCCAGCTGCATCCTCTGGTTTGCCCGGCTTTCAACGCCGACTTCGACGGCGATCAGATGGCCGTCCACGTGCCGCTCTCTCCCGAGGCTCAGGCCGAGGCCCGCGAAGTGATGGCAGCGCCGAAGAATATTCTCAAGCCGGGCGACGGCCAGCCGGTCGTCGCGTCGAAACTCCTCGACATTCTCCTCGGCGTCTATTGGATGACGAAGGAAGTCGAAGGGATGAAGGGGGAGGGACTCTCGTTCTCAAGCCCGAACGCCGCCATTCTCGCGTACGACTACGGCCGCGTCGGCTTCCAGGCGAAGGTGAAGGTTCTCCCGTCGGACAAGGAGAAATACGCGCAATTCGAAGGCAAGCTCTTCGAGACGACCGTCGGACGCCTTCTCTTCAACACGGTCTTCCCGTCGGGCTATCCGTACATCAACACGGCCATCGACAAGAAGGGTCTCGCCCGCATCGTCGACGACCTCATCGCGCGCTACGGCCTCGACCAGATACCGGCGACGATGGACCGCATCAAGCAGTTCGGCTTCCGCTATGTGACGCAGTCGGGCATCACCTGGTCCCTCGACGAGATACGCGTTCCCGAAGAAAAAGCCGGCATCATCGAATCGGCCCAGAAGCGTTCCGACGAAGTGTCGAAGCATTGGGAGGACGGCCTTCTCTCGAGCGACGAACGCTACCGAATGAATATCGAGATCTGGCACGCGGCGAAGTCCGAGGTCGAGAAAATCATTCCGACGACGCTTCCCAAGAACGGCTCCGTCTCCGATATGCTCCGCTCCGGCGCCCGCGGTTCGCTCGCCCAGGTGACGAATATGGCCGGTATGAAAGGCCTCATCGCCTCGGTCTCCGGCGAAGCCATCGAGTTCCCGATCATCAAGTCGATGAAAGAAGGACTGTCTCCCATCGAATACTTCATTACGACGCACGGAAGCCGCAAAGGCCTCACGGACACCGCGCTCCAGACGGCCAAGGCCGGCTACCTCACGCGCCGCCTCTTCGACGTCGCGCAGGACATTGTCGTGGGCGAGGAAGACTGCGGTACGCGCGAGGGCCTTATGGTCCATCGCGAAAGCGCCTCGGGCATCGGCTCCTTCTTCGCGGGGAACATCAAGGGACGCTTCCTCGCTGCGGACGTTCAGGACGGCGCCGGGAAGCCGCTCTTCAAGAAGGGGCACTTCGTGCGCGCTGACGATGCGAAGAAGATAGACGAATCGGGCGTCGCATCGGTCTACGTGCGTTCTCCCATCGGCTGCCGCTCGTCCCGCGGCATCTGTGTGCGCTGCTACGGCGCCGATCTCGCCAATGGCGATCCGGTCGCTATGGGCGAGGCCGTGGGTACCGTCGCCGCGCAAGCCATCGGCGAGCCGGGGACGCAGCTTACGATGAACGTGCGCCACGCCGGAGGCGCGGCATCCGTCGGCGGCGACATCACGCAGGGCCTCCCGCGCGTCGAAGAGATCTTCGAGCGCCGCAGTCCGCGCAATCCGGCCGTCGTCGCGACCGTTTCCGGTACCGTGACCGAGGTCCGCTCCGACGGCAAAGAAAAGGTCATCGTCGTCCTCCCCGATATCGAAGACAAGGGCAAGGGCAAGAAGCACGGGGCTATCGAGTACGAAGTGAATCTCCGCCGCACGCCGCTCGTGAAAGCGGGCGATGTGATCGCGAAGGGCCAGCTCCTGACCGACGGCTCGGCGGATCTTGCCGAACTCTTCACCTACGCCGGCCGCGAGAAAACCCTCGACTATATCCTCCGCGAAGTGAGCCGCATCTACGAGCTTCAGGGCGTGACGATTTCCGTCAAGCATATCGAGGTCATCGCGCGGCAGATGTTCTCGCGCCTGCGCGTTACGGACGGCGGCGATACGGACCTGTCGGTCGGCGATGTCGTCGGCGAGACCGATCTTGCCGCCGCGAACGCTATGGTCGCCGACAAGAACGGCGCGCCGGCGAAGGGCGAGGCGCTCATTATGGGCATCCTCGACGTATCGCTCTCGCGCGCCAGCTTCCTCTCGGCCGCTTCGTTCCAGAACACGACCCGTATGCTCATCAAGGCGGCCGTCTACGGCGCTGTCGATCGAATGCAGGGTCTCAAGGAGAACGTCATCATCGGACGGCTCATTCCGGCGGGAACCGGTTTCCGCGGCTCGCGCAAGGAAGAGATCGTGTCGCGCTACGCCCCTCAGGAGGCTCCGGCCGAGACGCCTCGCGCGTAATACAAGCTGGACGTCGGATATCCAACGGCCCCATAAAGAACGTACCAGAGCAAGAGCGGCGCCCCTTCGGGGCGCCGCTCCGCGTTTTCGGGGGTCTGTCCGGTGTTCGGATTCTCGGCGCGGCCGCGGCCGGGGGCGATGTCGCGCCGGTGTCGAACGGAGTATACTGAAACGGCATTCCTGCAGCATTCTTGCCGCATTCTTGCTATGGCCGACGATTCCGTACAGCAGATAAAAGACCGGCTTTCCATCGTCGACGTGGTCGGCGGATACGTGCAGCTCCAGAAGGCGGGCAGGAACTACCGCGCCCGCTGCCCCTTCCACAAGGAGCGCACGCCGTCCTTTATGGTCTCGCC
>JAKALC010000015.1 GCA_021813335.1 bacterium
TGATTTCCTCGCCGTCGCTCGGAAATCTCCGCGACCCCGCCTCGCGGTTTCGCCTGCTGGCGAAACATCGCTGCGGCCGTCCACACGCAAAGAAAAGCAAAGCAGTTTGCTTTTCTTTAGCGCTTCGGTCACGGATGATTTCCTCGCCGTCGCTCGGAAATCTCCGCGACCCCGCCTCGCGGTTTCGCCTGCTGGCGAAACATCGCTGCGGCCGTCCACACGCAAAGAAAAGCAAAGCAGTTTGCTTTTCTTTAGCGCTTCGACCACTGCGGGGCTTTGCGGGCCTTCTTGAGGCCGTACTTGCGGCGCTCTTTCGCGCGAGGGTCGCGCTTCAGGAAGCCGTGCTTCTTGAGTTCGTCGCGCAGCTCCGCATTGTAAGCAACGAGTGCGCGGGAGATGGCGTGGCGCGTCGCGTCCGCCTGGCCCGTTATGCCGCCGCCCGTTACGCGAACCGAGACCATAAACGGCGTCGGGAGCGAAACCTTGAGGAAGGGCTCAAGCGCGGTCGTGCGGAGCGCCTCGAGCGGGAAATAGCTCTCGAGCTCCTTGCCGTTGATCGTGACTTTCGTCGAGGACGACGGCGTCAGGCGCGCGCGGGCGGTCGCCGTTTTGCGGCGGCCGACGGCTTCGATATATTTTTCCGATGCGGTCTTGGTGGCCATATGAAAGTTAGTCGGTTATGGTGAGCATTTTGAGGCGGCGGTCCTGGAGGCGGTTCTTCGGAAGCATTCCGCGGACGGCGCGGCGGATAGCTTCTGCGTGGCCGCGGCGCGCGACGAGCATATCGTAGCGCTCCGTCTTGAGGCCTCCCGGGTAGCCGGAATAGCGGACGTACTCCTTCGCCTTCTCCTTCGTGCCCGAGATGCGGACCTTCGAGGCGTTCACGACGGTCACGCCGTCCTGTGCGACGACGTTCTTCGCGAACGAGGCCGCGTGTTTGCCGAGCAGGGCTTTCGCCGCTGCCGAAGCAACGCGTCCCAGGGTCTTGTCTTGTGCATCGATGGTTATCATAGCGATATAGTCCGCGAACAGGGGCAGCTTACTCTAAAAATCGGATCGCCGCCATAGGGCTGCCGTCGCTCTTGCGGCGGGCGAGCTTCACGATGCGGAGGTATCCGCCTTGGCGTTCGGCGAATTTCTTCGCCACGAGCTCGACTTTCTTCGCCACCTTCTCGTCGCCGCCCAGGCGCGAGATAAGGAGCCGGCGGTTCGCGAGCGTCGGATTTTTGCCGCGCGTGATGAGCCGCTCGACGAGCGGGCGGATCTCTTTGGCGCGGGCTTCGGTCGTCGTGATGCCGCCCTTCAGGATAAGGGAGCGCGTGAGGGAGCGAAGCAGTGCCTTGCGCGGCCCCTCTTCCCGCCCGAATTTGCGATTGGTGTTGTGGTGGCGCATAACGGTATTACTTCAAGGTGATGCCGAAGTTCGAGAGCGCGCGCTTGATCTCCTGGACCGACTTGGGTCCCAGCCCCTCTATCTCGAGGAGGTCTTTCTCTTTCTTGCGCGCGAGGCCTCCCACCGTGCGGATGTTGGCGCCGCCGAGGGCGTTCACCGTGCGGGGCGAGAGTTCAAGGTCTTCGATGCGGGTCTTGAGAACCTCGGTATTCTCCGGAGCTCCTTCCGAAGCCGCCGCGGCGCCCATATCCTCGCCCCCCTCGGCCGCTGCGGGAAGTTCTTCTTCCTGCCAGCCGACGATGGCCTTGAGCTGGGTGATGAGGATCTCGATGGCCTGTTCGAGCGCGCGCTTCGGCGAAAGCGAACCGTCGGTCTCTATGGAGATGCGCAGGCGGTTGAAGTCGGTGCGGTCGCCGACGCGCATATTCTCGACCTCGTAGTTCACGCGGCGGATGGGCGAGAAGATGGCGTCGACGCTTATTTCGCCGATCTCAACGCGTTCCTTCTTGAGCGCTTCGCGGGCGACATAGCCCAAACCGTGCTCGATGCGGAGTTCGGCGTCGATCGACGAGCCCTTCTCGGTGAGCTCGCAGATGTACGAGTCGGGATTGAGGAGGCGGACCTGTCCGGGAAGCGTAAGGTCGGCGCCGGTCACTTTTTTCTGGCCTTTCGCGGAGAGACGGACGGTCTGCGGCTCCTGCGTCAGCATCTCGAAGCGGAGCTTCTTGAGGTTGAGGAGAACGGTGATGACGTCTTCGCGGATGCCTTCCGTCGTCGAAAACTCGTGCGCGACACCTTCGATCTTGACGCCGGTGATGGCGGCGCCGGGGAGCGAAGAGAGAATGATGCGGCGCAGCGAATTGCCGAGCGTGTGGCCGTAGCCCGGGTAGAGCCCGTCTATCTCATACACGCCCTCGAAGTCCTTTTCGGAGACGACCCGCGGCTTCGTCGGAAGCACGATCGAATATTCCATCATACGCAATACTAAAAATTAGATAACAAAATGATAATCCGAACCTCGCCTTAGCGGCTGTAAAATTGGATGATGACCGCGGGATCGAAGGCCACTTCCGAAACGGCGACGGAAGGCGCGCCAACCAGAGCGGCGGCGAATCCTCCGTTCTCGACCTTCAGCCACTCGGGGGTCTTGTGTTCAAGGGCCTTTTCGGCGCGGCCGGCGAAAAGCGGGCTCGTGCGGCTCTCCTCGCGGACGGCGACCGTCTCCCCCTTCTTCACTTCATAGGACGGGATGGTCATCCGGCGGCCGTTCACCGTGACGTGGCCGTGGGAGACGAGCTGGCGGGCGGCGCGGCGCGTCGTCACGAATCCTGCGCGCCATACGATATTGTCGAGGCGCGACTCGAGGCGGGAAAGGAGTTCTCCCGCGACGTTCGCGCCGTGGCCCTCCATCGCTTCTTTCGCGTAGCGCGAGAACTGGCGCTCGGAAAGCCCGTAGGTGAAGCGCGCCTTCTGTTTTTCGAGAAGCTGCGCGCCGAAGTCGCTGCCGCCGCGCGCGCCCGAGCGGGAGACCTTGCGCGGCGAACGAGCCTCGGCGATCTGGTACGCCTTCGTCTGGCACTTCTCGAACACCGAGGCGCCCAAACGTTTGCAGATCTTATATTTCGGTCCGACTTTCATAGTAAAAAAATAAGCGTGATTATATGCGGCGGGGCTTCGGCGGGCGCGGGCCGTTGTGCGGAACCGGCGTCGCATCCTTGATGCCGATGATATGGATACCCTTTCCGGTAAACGCGCGGATGGCCGATTCGCGGCCCGCGCCGACGCCCGAAACGACCACGGAAACGTCGCGGACGCCCATCGCCGCGGCCTTTTCGCCGATGAGTTCGCCCGCTTTCGCGGCCGCGAACGGCGTGCCTTTCTTGGCGCCGGAGAAACCGAGGCTGCCGCTCGAGGTCCAAAGGACGACGTTGCCCGAAGCATCCGCGAGCGAAACTTTGGTGTTGTTGTACGTCGCTTCGACGTTGAGGATGCCGGTGTCGAGCTTGCGCTTCGGCGCGCGCGCGGCGGTGCCGCGGGCCGCTCCGCCCGCCGCTTCATCCCCCTTTTTGACTATGCGTTTCTTACCCATAATTCAGTATCGTGCTCCCGTTATGCAAAATAAAACCCTTCCCGCCGAAGCAGTATGACAGAAATATACCCTGTTTTGTTGTTGTTGTCCATCTTGTTCGTACCTGGTGGGAATGTCCGGCTTTTCTTCTGTGTTCGGGCTATGTCTTCTCGACCTTGCGGCGGCCGGAACCCATAGTCTTTCTGACGTTGCCGCGGACGGTGCGGGAATTGGTCTTGGTGCGCTGGCCGCGGGCCGGCAGGCGCTTCGTATGGCGCGAACCGCGATAGCTGCCGATATCCTTGAGGCGCTTGATGTTGCCCGAGATCGTGCGTTTGAGATCGCCCTCGATCTCATACTGCTCGACGGCGCGGCGGACGTCATTCTCCTGCTCCGGCGTGAGGTCCGCGGTCTTCATCGCTGGGTCGAGCTTCGCCTGCGCGCAGATGACCTTCGCGCGCGAGAGGCCGATGCCGTAAATGGCCGTGAGAGAATACGCGAGGCGTTTTTCGTTCGGAAGCGTGATGCCGGCGATGCGCATAAAATTTTTAACTGTTTACAATATAACTAGCCCTGGCGCTGCTTGTGCCGCGGATTGGCGCAGATGACGTACACGCGCCCTTTGCGGCGCACCATCTTGCAGCTGACACAGCGTTTCTTTATCGAAGCTTTGACTTTCATACCAAAATACGGCGAGGGCCGGAACTTTGCGTTCAGCCGCTCTTTTTCTGCTCTACAGTCTGCGTACTATCTTCGCCTTGCCGCCGTACGGATCGAGCTGCAAGAGCACTTTGTCGCCGACCAGGATGCGGATGCGGTGCAGGCGCATTTTCCCGGCGAGGAATGCAAGCACGCGCTCTCCCGACTGAAGATCCACTCGGAAAAGCGTATTGGGCAGGGCTTCCGCCACCACCCCTTGCACTGGTTCTTGTTTGTTCTCCATCACCCTAGGCTAACGCGGCACATCATAGCAGACGGGCCTTTTCCCGTCAATGTTTTTTGTCCTTTAATTACCGTCCTCGATGGTCACTCGGATATCCGCCGGGTTCGACGGGAAGGAAGACTCCCAGAACGGGCGGAGCGACGCGGTCGCCCGGGCGATAGCCGGAGCGAAACCGCGGATGACCTCCTCGAAGCTCGATCTCGGCTTGCCGGCGAGGCCGCTCGTGAGCTGGTTTTCGTCGAACTGCCACACGATGGACGACGCGTTTGAGACGACGAGGGGCAGCGAGCGCGCCGCGGCCGTATACGGCGTTCCGGTGGCGAGGGAGAAGGATACCTTCGAGGGGTCGGCGAAATTGACCGCCGCGCCGTCGTAACCCTGCACCTGGCTCTTGGCCGCGGCATTCGCCGCATCGCTCAAACGGATGATGGCGACCGTCGCGGTCGCTTGGAGGCCGAGCGAGGCGGTATTGTTTCCGGCGTCGGTGTTAGAAAGAGCGCCGTACTGATAGGTCAGGGTTCCTCCTATGGGCGCGAAGCCGTCCGGCACGCGCGCCGTCGCCATTCCCGGAAGCGACGCCATAAGCTCCTGCCGCATCTGCCCCTCGGCGTTCTGGAGGTCGACGGGCGAAACGGCCGGCCGCAGGCCCGATGCGCCGCCCATAATCGAGTCCGTCGTGGCATAGAACTTGCTGTAGCGCGAGGTGCCGATGAATCCCGGAATGGTGAAGCGCATCGATGAAGAGATGTTGTAGTCGGGCCCCGGCTTGTCGGCGTACGCCAAGGCCTGGACGCTGCCGGGCGTAAGGGTGCCGTTCGCCGCTTTCTTCATCCCCGGCACGGTCACTTCGGTATGAATGCGGTATATCTTGGCGGTCGTCGCTTGGAAGCGCGTGTTGGCGATGAGCCGCTGCGGCGAGGTGCTGTAGGCATTGTAAATGGTGATGGTCCCCTCCGCGGCCGTATCCGACTGGACCATACCGCTCGCCTGCGCCGTCCGCTTCGCGGAGCCGCCGACGGAAAGAAGCTGGTATGACAAGGAGCCCACCGGAGCGTCGAGGGCGGCTTGCAGCGAAAGGGGCGGTGTGATGCTGGCGCGTCGCGGGAAGACCGTTATGGTCGCTCCGGCGAAGAAGTTCGCGATGAGGAGGCCGAGCACGACGCACGCTGCGACGATGCCGGCCGCCATAAGCCAGAAGGAACGCGTGCTTCTGCCGGTGCCTCCCTGAGAAGGGGCGCGGCGTTCCGCAGGCGGGGCCTGCCGCCGGTTCGCCGGCAGCGAAATGGAGCGGATCGAGCGCTGCGGTTCCCCTTCCGATCGAGGATGGACGTCTTTCATAGTGATTGTAGTGTACACCTTCCCTCGCCCCCTCTCTAGCCGTCTCCCGGGCTCTCTATGTGGGTAAGCCGTTCAGCCGAGAAGAGCTGCGGCAAAAAGCGCTTCAAGGGCAAGGAACGCGTCCCCTTCGCGAACGGGGGCGCCGAGCGCCGCGCGAGGCGCCGCCTCCAGAGAGACGCCTGCCGGAAAGAGAGCTCTCATCGACGGCGCCCGGGCGACCGCCTCTTTGAAGAGGGCCGCCCCTTCGCCGCCGCCGATGAAATAGAGCGTTTGAGGCGTGCCGAGAGCGGCGAAGAGAGGCGCCGCGGCGGTGCGGAATTCCCTTGCGCAGACGGACGAGGCGGCCGCGATGGCCGGGGCGAACTCCTCAGCGCGCGGCGAACCTTCGCGGCAGGCAAGCTTCAGGGCCGAAGGGACTTCGGCGGGAGAGAGCGCGCCGTGCGCCGCGACGGTGCGGGCGAACGTTGCGGCGCCCGCGGCGGAGGTCGCGACGCCGAGCAGTATGTGGTCGGCGACGAGCAGGAGTTCGGCGAGCTCCCCTTCGCTGTTGCAGAGGGCGTACGTGTGCCGCTCCGGCGCCACGGACGAGAGCGCGTGCGATAGGGCGATGCTCGTCGAATGGAAGGAGAGTGCGGTATGGCGGCCGAAGAAATGATGAAGGGCTTCACGGACAGGATCGACGAGGCGCGACGGCGCTTCCGCGACCGCGACGACGACCTCTATCTCCTCGACCGTCGCGCTCCCCGGCATATCGGGGACGGCGTAGCCATTGAGGCGGATGCCTGCCACGCGACGCTCGATAACTTCATAGCCGTCTTTCGCGCGATGATTTTTGAAATGATCGGCCGCAAGGCGCTCAATGTCGGCGCGGCCGACGGCGGTCGGTTCGCCGTACGAAACGCGGACGGCGGTAAGCGACAGGTCGCACCAGGGCGCCGGGAGAAAGACCGCGGTGTGAGAAACGCGGCCGCTGCGGGAGTATCGGGAGCGGGCGCGCAGGATGTTCGCGATCGTTCCCGCTCCTTCGCGCACGGCGGCGACGGTTCGGCCCGCGAGTGCGCCCGTATCCCGGGACAGGGTAAAAGGCATTCCGATGCGCGCCTCCGCGATGATCCCCGGCGCCTTTCCTGTTCCGCTGAGGGCGGCAAGCGCCATACCGATCGAGTTCGTCCCGATGTCGACGATAACGATCTGCCGCGGCGCCCCTTCTGCATTCCGGCCGAAGAGCGAGAACATACGATCCAGTATACCAAAACGCCGCGCCCTTCCGGCACGGCGGGCGCTTTTTGGGGATAGGCGGCCTACTCGAGCACCGCCTTGATGCGGCGGATGCCTTGAGCCACCGCCTCCTCTTTTTGTATCTTGAAGCGCTTCCCTCCCGCGGCGAGTTCTCCCGTGTGCGCGACGTGGGGTCCGCCGCAGAACTCTATCGAATAAGCGCTTTCATAGCGCGGACTCTGCTCGGTCGCCTCTGCGGGACCCACCGAATAGACCGAGACGCGCTCGGGATATTTCTGGCCGAATTCGTGTTCGGCTCCGAGCCGCTCCGCTTCGTCGCGGGTCATTTCGCTGCGGATGACCGGCAGATCTTCCGCGATCTTTTCGTTCACGATGCGTTCGATCTCGCGCTTCTCGCCGTCGGTCAGCTTGGCATTATGCGCGAAATCGATGCGCAGCCGTTCCTGCGTGATGTTGCTGCCGCGCTGATGGACCTCGGGTCCGAGCACGAGCTGCAGCGCCTTGAGCAGAAGGTGGTGGGCGGTATGGAGCCGGACGGTCTTCTCCGCCGTGTCGGCAAGTCCTCCGCGGAACTTCTGCTCCCCTCCCGCGCGCGAGAGTTCCTGATGTTTCTTCATTTCAGCGGCGTACCCGTCGAGATCGATAGTCATTCCGCGCTCCGCGGCGAGTTCCTGCATAAGCTCGAGCGGAAAACCGTACGTCGACGAGAGAACGAACGCGTCGTAGCCCGAGATGCCGCGGGTCAGGCGGGCGAGCTCCTCGAACTGCTTGAGCCCGTTCCTCAAGGTCTTCCGGAAATCGGCCTCTTCCGCCTCCAAGGTCTCGACGATAGCGGCGCGGCGCTCGCGGAGCTCCGGATACGAGCCCTCATAGCGCTCGACGAGTATGTGGACGAGCTCCGCGAGCGCCTTCTTCTCGAGGCCGAGCCGGTCGAGATGGAACACGGCGCGGCGGATGATATGCCGAAGCATATAGCCCGCGTCCTTCTTCGAAGGCCGCACGTTGTCGCCGATAAGAAAGAGCGCCGCCCGCAGATGATCGAGGACGATGCGGAAGGAGGTCTGGTATGCCGGGTCCTCATAGGCCTTCCCCGTGCGCTCCGCGATCGCGTTTTTGAGCGCCTCGAACACGTCCGTTGCGAAAATGTCGGCGTCGTTCTGCGACGCCGCGGCTATGCGCTCAAGTCCTCCGCCGAAGTCGACGTTCTTTTTCGGCAGAAGGTCGAACGTGCCGTCCTCGCGCTTCACGTACTGCATAAAAACGGAGTTGCCGATCTCGATGAAGCGGCCGCAGTCGCAGTTGGGATGGCAGTGCCTGCCGAACTTCTCGTCGTGCGGCACCCCGAAGTCGTAGAACATTTCCGAATCCGGGCCGCCCGGCTCGCCCGCAGGCATCCTCTCCGGCGTCCCGGAGCGGCTCCACCAGTTCTTCGACGCGTCGTAGTAGAAAATGCGCTCGCCCTCCTTCATACCGCGCTCGCCGCCGTCCGCCTCGGAGCCCATAGCGGCTTCTTTCGCCTCGATGCCCGCTTTCGCGAACAAGGCCCTCCACAGGGCGGCCGACTCGGTGTCGCGCGGGATGTCATTCTTCTCGTCGCCCAGGAACGCCGTGACATAGAGCCGGGACGGGTCGAGGCCGACGCCGCGCTCGGGGTCGGTCAGGAAATCGAAGACCCACGGAAGCTGTTCCGTCTTGAAGTAATCTCCCAAAGACCAATTTCCGAGCATTTCGAAAAATGTGGTATGGCGGTTGTCGCCGACTTCTTCGATATCCATCGCGCGGAAGCATTTCTGCGAATCGACGAGCCGCGTGCCTTCGGGGTGGTCCTTGCCGAGGAGGTATGGCAGGAGGGGCTGCATTCCCGAGCCGGTGAAAAGGGTTGTCGGATCGTTCTCCGGCAGGAGCGAGGAGGAAGGAATGGCGGCGTGGCCCCGCTCCTTGAAAAAAGCGAGGTAGCGCGAGCGTATCTCGTTGAGGGTCATCGCTATAACTTTACGCCGCAGCGGCGTTTTTCTCAATGGGGCCCGCGGCGGCCGCGGACAAGCGCTCCGGAGCGAGATATTTTTTCACGGCGCGGTTCACTTCGCGCGGCGTGAGGCGGGCGATGCGTTTTGGAAATTCGTCGATATATGAGAGTGGCCGCCCGTCCGCGGCTGCCGAATGAGCGGCGGCTGCGAAAGCCCCCGAGTTCGAAAGCCGGACGGCGACTTCCGCGGCGTACCGCTCGCGGTGCCGGCGTACTTCTTCCGCGGTAGCTCCCTGTGAGACCAAGGTCCGTATTTCACGCAGGGCCGAAGACTTCCCGCGCTCGAAGAGTTCGGGCGCGAACGTCGCCCATATGGCGAGGTAGCCGTCCACGTCGCGGTCGAAGCCGGACGCGTACGCATAGATCCCGTACGTTAGTCCTTCCTTCTCGCGCACGATCTTCATAAGCCGTCCCAGAAAGCCGGGGAGCCCGAGTATCTGGACGCCGAGAAGAAGCGCCGGGTAGTCGGGATGGTCCTTCGTGATCCCGGCCGCTGTGCCGAGCATATAGTCGATATTCGCTTTATGCGGGACGAAGACGGAGACAGACCGCGCATCGCGTCGAGTGCTCGGCGCGAAGGGAGGGAGTTCGCTCCGGCCGCGCGGCAGCGTTTTGAAATGCTTTTCTCCGAGCACGAAGGCCTTCGCGGGGGCGATATCTCCCGCAAGCGAGAGGACAATCGACGCGCCGTCGAGGTTTTTCGTATGATGGTCGCGCAATTTCTTCGGCGTGAGGCCGGCGAGGGCTTCTTTCGACTCATCGGTCGTCTCCTCGTAGTTCGGATGCCCCGGCGCATAAATGAGCCGCGTGAGGGCGATGCCCGCCTGCGCCCGCGTGTCTTGCGCCTGAAGGGCGAGGGCCGCCGCCTCGCGCTGCTTGAGGAGCGCGAGTTCCCGCGCGGGGAACGAGGGTTCGCGAAGGATCTCCGCGATGAGCGCGAGGAGAGGGTCGAGATGTTCCGCCATCACGCGGCCCGAAAAAACGAGGCGGTCGGTGTCGGCGCTGAAGGAAAGCGAGGCGCTCATCGAATCGAGTTTTTCCTGGAGCTCTTTTTTGGTACGTCGCCGGGTCCCTTCAAGCAGCATATCGGCGTGGATCTTCGCGAAGGTTTCGCTGCCGGCGGCCCGGGCGCCGCCTCGGACGCTCCCCACGATAGAGACCGAACCGTACGCGGAGAACGGCGCGGCGAGCAGATGAGCTCCCCAAGACAGCCGTTTTTCTTTGATGCGTTGCGAGTACATAAAAATCCTTGCATTACGCCGTTTCGGGCGAAAACGAGGCGTCGAGAAGCACGCCGGATGTTTCCCCCGCGGGCACGAAATATTTTTTCGCCACGCGCATAACGTCTTTTGCGCTGACGCGCCCGACCTCCTTTTCAAGGCGGTAGTCGAGCGTCCAATCCCCCGCGGCTATGGCTTCGGAGAGCGCTCGCGCTTCGCGGAGAACCCCGTCTTTCTGGAAGGCCGCGGTCGAAATGATGCGGTCTTTGGCGCGCCGCAATTCCTGCGCGGCCGGAGCCTTGCCCGAGAGCCTTTTGAGCTCGGTCCGCATCGCGGCAAGGGCGGAGGCGTGCGGCACGCCGTTCGCGAGGTGCGCCACGACGGAGAGGACGCCGGGATCGTTGAGCGGAGGCATCGCGACCGATACCTCGGCCGCTTTTCCGGTATCGACGAGCGCGCGCTGCAGGCGGCTCGAAAAGCCGCCGCCCAAGATCATACTCGCCACGACAAGCGGGGCGAAGTCTTTATGCGTCGCTTCGGGCACCTTGTACATAAGCGACGCTATGGAGATGCCGAGCGGCTCCTCAAGCGAAACGGCCCGCCTCGCCGTCTGCGCGGGTTCGATCGCTTCCATCTTCGGAATGGGGTGCGGGGACGGCGGTATCGGTCCGAAATATTTTAGGATATATTTTTCGGCTTCGCGCCATGAGACGTCGCCGATGATGCTCAGGGTCGCATTGTTGGGCCAATAGAACGTGTCGTAGAACTCGCGCAGCTTCTGCGCCGTCGAACCCTCGATGTCCTCCTTCGTTCCTATCGTGGGAATGCGGTACGGGTGCGTCGTGAACGCCTCGGCCATCATCGCTTCGTCGAGAAGTTCGAACGGGTTGTTGCGGCCCCGCTCGTACTCGTTGCGGACAACCGTCATTTCGCTCGCGAGGTCGGCCTCCGAGAACAAGCTCCCCCGCATACGGTCGGCTTCCAGTTCAAGCGCTTCGCGGATGCGTTCGCGCGGGACGAGCTCGAAATAGTTGGTGCGGTCGAGCCAGGTCGTCGCGTTCACGTACGAACCGAACCATTCGAGGTAGTCGGTGATGGCGTTGCCGTTCTTAGCATTGAATTTTTTCGAATCCTTGAACAGAAGGTGTTCGAGGATGTGCGTCGAGCCGGTATGCCCCGGCGCCTCGTTGCGCGAACCAACGTGGAAAGTGACGCACACGGCGGCGACCGGCGCCGCAGCGGCTTTCTTGTAGAGAACGCGAAGGCCGTTTCCGAGCCGGTACTCGGAAATGCCGTAGGCGGTCCGCACCTTGGAGATAGAGTGCCGCTTCACAGAGACCAAGGATATCTTTTTTGGCCGCGGCGGGCAAGAAAGTTCTTACCGCCAGTCGATGGGATCTTCCCCGTGCTCCTTGAGGTACGCGTTCGCGCGGCTGAAATGCTTGCAGCCGAAGAAGCCGCTATGCGCGGAGAACGGCGACGGATGCGCCGCTTCGAGCACGAGGTGCTTCGACCGGTCGATGTGGGCGCCTTTCGCTTTGGCATAGTTGCCCCAGAGCATAAAAACGAGATGTTCGCGCCGATCCGAGAGCGCGCGGATGACCGCGTCGGTGAAATGTTCCCATCCTTCTTCTTGGTGCGAACCCGCTTCTCTCGCACGCACGGTCAGAGTCGCGTTGAGGAGAAGGACGCCCTGTTTCGCCCAGCGTTCAAGATCGCCGGTTCGATGCTCGAGCGGCTTCCCAAGATCGCTCTCGAGTTCCTTGAAAATGTTCTGGAGTGACGGCGGGAGCGGGACGTCCTTTCCCACGGCGAAGCAGAGCCCATTCGCCTGCCCCGGCCCGTGATACGGGTCTTGCCCCAAGACGACGACCTTTACCGCGCTGAAGGGGCAGAGATCGAATGCGCGAAAAATATTCTTCGGCGCGGGATAGACCGCGCCCTTCCGGTATTCTTCTTTGACGAACGACGTCAGCTTCTCGAAGTATTCTTTCGAGAACTCGTCCTGCAGGGCCTCTTTCCACGTGGGTTCTATTGTGACGTCCATAGCGGTGTGGCGCGCGCCGCAAGGGCTCCTTCGCGGCGAAGCAGCTCCTTTTTCCGTTCCGCGCCGCGGTTATAGTTTCCGATGGTGCCGTCGGCGCGCACGACCCGATGGCACGGGATGCGAGGGTCGTAGTTTTTCGAAAGTATCGTGCCAACCGCGCGGAACGCGCGCGGGTTGCCGGCGCGCCGGGCGACTTCGCCGTACGTCAGCGTTTTCCCGCGCGGAATGCGCGCGACAACGCGGCGGACGCGCTCCGCGAAGCTAGAAGAGCCGTTGGTTCGATGCCGAGCGGAGATCATACTTTTCGGGCCCCTTTTTCTTTTCGGCCCCCCGGGTTCCTTGGGGAGAGGCGGGAGCGAATGCGCGGAGCGCCTTGCCGACCGTTTCGCGATAGGTGCAATAGTCGCATTCGGGCGACGAGGGCGGCAGCTCATCCGCGTCGAGACAGGTCTTGATGTCCTCAAGCGTTCCGTCGACCCAGTCCGCCTTCCCCTGGTGCGGTATAAGCGTTACGTCGAATTCGAGCTTCCCGTCGAAGGCCTCGCGATCTTTCGAGGCGTTCGCGTACACGAAATACCCGAGATTCGCGACGGCGAATCCGCGCTGGCGGAGAAGCCATTGGTATATCTCCATCTGCTGTTTGTAGCCGTTATGCCACGGCTCATCGAGCGCCTCGATCTTCGCATCCTTGCTCGTCGATTTGTAGTCGACGACGAGAAGCTCCCCTTTTTTGTTCACCCAGACGTCGTC
>JAKALC010000081.1 GCA_021813335.1 bacterium
TAGACGTACGCAAGGTTCCGGCCGCCGGAGAGTATCAGGGCCAGGTAGGGGACGCCATCGCCGAGTCCGAGAAGGTCATCGCCCGCGGCGGCCGCGTTCTTCTCACGACGCTCACCAAAAAGATGGCGGAGGATCTTACGGAATATCTCAAAGAAAAGAAGCTCAAAGCCGTCTACCTCCACAGCGACGTCGCGACTCTCGAGCGCATCGAGATACTCACCGAGTTTCGCAAGGGCGTGTATGACGTACTCGTCGGCGTAAATCTTCTGCGCGAAGGGCTCGATCTTCCGGAAGTCGAGCTTGTGGCTATCCTCGATGCCGACAAGGAAGGATTTTTGCGCAGCGAGACCTCGCTCATCCAAACCATCGGGCGCGCGGCGCGTAATGCCGCAGGCAGGGTTATTCTCTATGCCGATCAGATGACCGGCTCGCTCGAGCACGCCGTGCGGGAGACCGAACGCCGCCGCGCTCTCCAGATGGCCTACAACAAGGAGCACGGCATCACGCCGAAGACTATCGAAAAGAAGATCCACGATATTACGGAAGGTATGCGCAGCGAGCATGAGAAAGCGGTTGTTTCGCTGCTCGGCGTCGATGCCGAACTTTATAAGAAAAACCCGCGGAAATTCATCGCGGAGAAGCGCGCCGCGATGGCTGAAGCGGTGAAAGAACTCGACTTCGAGACCGCGGCGCTTTTGCGGGACGAACTCCTCGCGCTCGAAGGGAAGGGGAGTAAGAAAGAAAAGAAAAAACCGAAAACACCATCCTGAGGTCCGACCTCAGAATTCTGAGGTCGGACCTCAGGAATAAAAAGGGCGGATGATTTCTCATCCGCCGCTTTGGCACCGTCAGCTCGCTTCCGCTGCCTTCCGCCTCATCTTCCCTTGCCAGGCAAGGGAAGCGCTGCAGAAGAGGAACACCGCCGCGACGAACACCATCGCGACAGGTCCGAGGAAGAAGAAGATGCCGACCTTCACCCCCCAGAAAACCCAGGGGCTCGGGAAGGCGTCCCGTACGAACTCTTCGAATTCGCGGCGGTAGCCGAGGGTCAGCGCCGCTACGTACTGGTAGTGCCAGTACTTCCCGCTCTTCCCGACCATATGGCCGGATACGTTGTCCGGCAGGGAGAAGAAGATATCGAGGGCATATCCGACGCGGCGGTCGAAGCCGCCCGGCAGATACCAGGGAAGCTCCCGCCAGAAGTGCTCGAGGACCGAGCCCCCGATGTAGGAGCTGATCCCTTTTTCCTGCAGAATCTTCTCTTTGTACAGGAAATACCAGGACAACGGTGCCGCGACGATGTAGGCCGCGAAAAATGCGGAAATCCAGAGACTCATTCTTGCCTCCCAGGGAGAATTGATGGGATACGTCAATTTACTGCTATCACAATGATATAACGATACGGACATATTGTCAAATCACCTCAACGGTGGTACAGTTCCGCTCATAGACCGCCCCGTAGGAGTTCGGGGGCGGCGATCTTCGTTGCATAGCTATGGAAGATTCAATACACATAAAGGGGGCAAAAACCCACAATCTAAAAAACATTTCGCTGTCCATACCGCGGAACAAGATGGTCGTATTCACGGGGCTTTCGGGTTCGGGCAAATCGTCGCTCGCGTTCGACACCATCTTCGCCGAGGGCCAGCGCCGCTATGTCGAGTCGCTTTCGGCCTACGCGCGGCAGTTTCTGCGCCAGATGCAGAAGCCGAACGTCGAAGAGATTACCGGGCTCTCGCCGGCCATCTCGATCGATCAGAAAAGCCGCTCCAACAATCCGC
Organism: bacterium; assembly: GCA_021813335.1. Lineage (GTDB taxonomy): Bacteria > Patescibacteriota > Minisyncoccia > Phycocordibacterales > SBAW01 > JAKALC01. The sequence continues at coordinate 1,782 of JAKALC010000081.1, forward strand.
GCTCGACCGTCGCCACCGTGACGGAGATCTACGACTATCTGCGCATCCTCTTCGCGCGCGTCGGCAAGCCGTACTGCCTCGTCTGCGGCCGCGAGATAAAAAAGCACTCGAACGAAGAGATCGTGGGGAGTATCGTCGAAAGCGTCGCATCGCATACGCCAAAAGCCGCGCGCAACGCGATGGCTCGTCCGGCCTCGCAGGGGCCGGACGCCCGGACCGCTTCGCTCCGTGAAGCGGTCTTAGGGGCCGTTGAAAACCGATCAATAAAAATCTTCGCGCCTCTCGTTATGGGCCGCAAAGGCGAATACTATCAGCTCCTCTACGATCTCCTCGGCAAGGGGTTCGAGAAGGTAAAAGTGGACGGCGTTCTCAAGAGTCTTCGCGAACAAATACTTCTCGATAAGAACAAAAAGCACTCGATCGACGTGCTCGTCGACGAGATACTGATCTCCGATTTCTCGCGGGGGCGCGAAGCGGCGCTCCTGCGCCTCACGGAGGCCGTCGAGCGCGCGCTCGCGGAGAGCGACGGCCTCGTGAAGATCGAGGAGCCGGAGACGAAAACCGGCGCCGCGAAGGAGCGGCTCGTTTCCGCCAAGTTTATGTGCGCGTACGACGGCTTCTCGTTCCCGGAGGTCGAGCCGCGGCTTTTTTCCTTCAACTCTCCTTACGGCGCGTGCCCTTCGTGCAACGGTCTCGGCACCAAGCATTTCTTCGGCGACGAACCGTGCCCGGTCTGCAAGGGCGCGCGCTTGCGTCCCGAAGCGCTCAATGTCACGCTCGGTTCTTCGTCCGCGGCGCGCGAGAAGGGCTCGGGCAAGAATATCCTCGAGGTCACGGCGCTTTCCATCGCCGACGCCTACGACTTCTTTACCGGTCTCGAACTTTCGAAGAAAGAAACGGAGATATCAAAGACCGTCATCAAAGAAATAACCGCCCGCCTCAAGTTTATGCTCAACGTCGGCCTCGATTATCTGACGCTCGACCGCAGGGCCAATACGCTCTCGGGCGGCGAAGCCCAGCGCATCCGCCTCGCCTCGCAGCTGGGGAGCGGGCTCGTGGGTGCTCTTTACGTGCTCGACGAGCCGACTATAGGCCTTCATTCGCGCGATAACGACCGCCTCATCAAGACGCTTTTGTCGCTGCGCGACCTCGGCAACAC
>JAKALC010000016.1 GCA_021813335.1 bacterium
CGATGGCTAGCGGCGTGCCTTCTTCGTCTTCTTCTTTGCCGCTTTCTTTGCGGTCTTGCGCTTCTTTGCCATAGTTTTGTTTTTTGCGACACTGCTGCCGCGAAGTATACGTGTTGCATCGTTCGACCAATTCGATGCCCTGAATCAATTATCTCGCGTCAGAGAGCGGAAACAAGAAAAATCGCGAGCGTACTGTGGATAACTTTTTCGAGCGCGCGCGGCCGCGAAAAAATGGAACGCGCGATAAAAATTTTTCCGCTCTTCTTCCGCGCGGAAACGGCCGCCGCGCGATCGACGAGCTACGACAAGGCGTTTTCGCCGGCATCGAGGCGCTCCATTCCGACGAAGACGGGTTCGATCTCGAGCTCGACGCCGAACAGCGCGCGGACAGACTCGGCGATCTTCCCGGCGAACGCCCGGATGTCGCGCGCGGTCGCGCTTCCGAAGTTCGTCACGGCAAGCGTCTGCTGCGGCGAGGTCCCCGCATCGCCGTCGCGGGTCCCCGGGGGAAATCCCGCGCAGTGCACGAGGCACGCCGCCGCGACTTTATGCTCTCCGGAGCCGAGCTCCCAATGCCACGGGTCGGGGCAGCATCCTGCTCCTTCCCCCGCGCGCTTCGCGAGGACGATGGCGCGTATTTTTTCGAATCGTTCATCGTCCACGACCGCGTTCTTGAAGAATGATCCCGCGTTTTGATACGTGCCGGCGAGCGTTCCGCGCTTTTTACGCGCCGCAAGCACGGCCTCCCGCACCTCGCGGAGCGTCGGCGCCGCCTTTCCCTCGAACTCGCGCGCGATCGCGTCGTAAGAAAGCGCGGGGGCGCCGCGGGGGCGGAGCCGGAGCGTTACGGCCGCGACGATGTAGCGGCCGCGGTCCGACGTGTTGAATATGCTTGTGCGGTAAGCGAACCGGCAGTCATCGCGCGAAAGTTCCTTCGCTCCTCCGTCCTCCGCATCGACGACCGATACGGTCTCGACGGAGGACGAGACCTCGCTTCCGTAAGCTCCGATGTTCTGGACCGGGGCGCCGCCGACCGTCCCGGGTATGCCGGAAAGATTTTCGATGCCCTGGAGATCGTTCGCGACCGCGTAGTCGACAAGCGCGTCCCACGATTCTCCCGCCGCCGCCTCGACGAGGACGTCATCGCCGTCGCGGCGCGACGAGACGCCGCGGAGCTCCACGCGGATGACAAGGCCGGGAAAGCCGTCGTCGGAGACGAGCAGGTTCGAGCCGCCGCCCAGGATGAAGTACGGGATATTTTTTTCGCGCGCGAACGCGAGCGCCTGGCGCAGGTCCTCGAGCGAGCGGGCGTGCGCGAAAAAACGCGCCGCGCCGCCGATGCGGAACGTCGTGAACTCGCTGAGCGGAATATCGTGTTCGATGGTCATACCCGCGAAGCGAGCTCTCGGCGCGGCGCTACTTGCCGCTCTGCACCTGCTTGATGAGCCCGTCGAACTGGGCCGCGAGAGCGGGATTGGCCGTTTCGCCGCGCTTGAGCGCGCTTATCGCGCCCGGGATGTCGCCCGAGGCGTAGTGAACGGCGGCGAGTTCGGTCCAGCTCTGTCCGCTTAAGGGGTCTTGCTTGACGAGCTCTTCGAGCGACGCCTCGGCGCGCGAGTACTGCTTCGAATTGAAGTACATCTGGACGACCCCGTTGTCGGCCGGAGACAGCGTTCCGTAGCGCGCCATAATAAGGGCGTCGGCATCGGCGGACCTGCCGTTCTCATAGAGGGCCATCGCGTAGTAGAGGCGGGCGGCATCGTACTCGGTATCGAGGTTGTAGGCCTCGCCCAGGACCTCGAGCGCCTGGGCAGAGTTGCCCGAGCGCAGGAGGTTGTTGACGCCCATTTCGAAAAGGATCTGCTGCTTGGCGGGCGACGCCTGATGCGCGAGCTCGAGATGCTTCAGCCCCTCCGCATATTGGCCGAACTGGTCGAGGAAGCTGCCGAAGAAGAGCTCGAGGCGCGCGTCGCCCCGGCGCTCTGCCGTCATCGCCTCTATCGCGGAGACCGCGGTCGCGTAGAAATCCTGCTTCAGCGCGGGGCTCGCATTCGACTGCGCGACCTGCGGCGCAAACTGGAGGAGCTGTTCGACGGCTTCCTGCCGCCCCAAGGGCGCTCCGGCGAGGACGGTCTTGAAGGCCGCGAGGTTATTTTGCAGGTCCGCCGGGCCGCCGGTCTGCGGGTTCACGGTCTCGATGGCGGTGATGAGCGTCTGCGCGTTCGCGATGCCGCCCGCGTTGAACCACCATGCTCCTGCGAGCACGGCCGCGATGACAATCGGAGCCGCGATCGACATACCCTGCTCGGAGAGCGGGCGCGCGAGCCACACGCGGGCGGGCACTTCGCGCTGCGAGAGCCCGTGCGCGAGCGCGAGGAGGGCGAAGAACTGCAGGTTGCTCACGATATTGTCGAAAACGAAGAGCTCGTGGAACGCGAAACCGGCGAGGAGGCCGAGCAGGAGCGCGCGCTCCGGAACTTCGAGCTCGCGCGAGCGCCAGATGGCCGCACCGGCTGCCGCGAACAAGGAGAGGAAGAGGAGGAAGCCGGGCGCGCCCGCCGCCGTGAGCCAGTCGAGGAAGGCGTCGTGCGCGCGGTCGAACCACTGCTCCTGTCCGTACATCCCCGGGTTGTAATACTTATTGAAAACGAAATTGAAATTCTCCTGGCCCCAGCCGAAGACCGGCTTATCCTTGAAGCCGTCCCAGGCCATATGCCAGATCATAAAGCGCGCTTTCGTCGTCTGATCCTCGAATGATATCGAGGCGAGGCGGCCGAGCGCCGGCGAATGCTGCACGAACGACGTGTTCTTCACCGCAATGAACCCGCCGACGATGATAACGAGCGCCGCGAGCCCTCCGAGCGCCGCGCGGCGGAGCCGATCCCACCTGGCGTCGCGGCGCAGCTCGTAGACGAGATAGAGGCACGCGACCGCGAGCCCGCCCACGAGGCCCAAGATGGTCCCGCGCGTCTCGGTGCCGAAGAGAACGAACGCGTCGAGAGCGATGGCGGCGGCATACAGCCATCGGAGCGTCTTGTTATCTCGATCGCGATAGAGAAGGATGAGCGCGAAGAAGATATTGAAGAGCATATAGACGGCGAGGTAGATGGCGTTGCCGAGCGTGCCGTCGAGCCGGGTGGAGCCCTGGTCGATGCCGATCTTCCCCACAAGCTGCAGGAGCCCGTAGCCGCTCATCGCCACGCTCGCCGCGACCGATGCCCGGAAGAACGGCGTCCAGAGCTTGTCGGCGGTCAGGACGGCGCTCGCGATGAAGAAATACGCGAGAAGATGCAGCACCGTGACATACCCCTCCATTCGCTCGAAGTTGCTCCAAAAGCTCTTCACCGGATCGACGCTGAAGATGGTCGCGATGCCGGCCCAGAGGACGAACCCGCACAGGGCCGCGAAGACCCACGAGAAGCGCGGCCGGTAGCGCGGCTCGCGCAGCGCCAAGAGGACGTATGCGCCGAGCATAAGCTCCGTCAGGATGCGGAAGGCGAAGTTCTTGCCCGTGATGAACGGGAAGAACATATTCGGGAAGAGTCCTCCGTTCGCGATGATGAACGGGATAAGAAGCGAGAGGAAAAGTCCGCCGATAAGAACATAGCGGAGCCACTTGGTGTAATTCATAGTGTGAAGCATATACCACCTCGCAGTATCTGACAAAATTCTAAGGTCCGACCTTAGAATTCTAAGGCCGGACCTTAGAATCGCCCGTTTAGGTTATATTTTGCCGCCGTGGGTCGAAAAGTAGGAGGTAGAGTCGGCGCGGAGCTCCTCGGGCGTCCCTCGCTCGACGATGCGGCCGCGGTCGAGCACGACGAGCTTATCGGCGTTCGCGACCGTGCTCAAACGATGCGCGATGACAAAGACCGTGACGCGGCTGCGGAGGCCCTGGAGAGCCTCCTGGACGAGGCGTTCCGACTCGGAATCGAGCGCACTCGTCGCCTCGTCGAGGATGAGGATGTCGGGCTTACCCGCGAGCGCGCGGGCGAGTGCCACGCGCTGGCGCTGTCCTCCCGAAAGGGTGGCGCCGCGGTCGCCGACGTGCGAGGCGAAACCGTCGGGAAGCGACGCCACGAAGTCGTAGATGTTGGCCTGCTTCGCCGCAGTGATAACGTCCTCCTTCGACAGCTCCGGCCGATAGAAGCGGATGTTCTCCTCGATCGAGCCGTTGAACATAAAGAGATCCTGCGCGACATAGCCGATATGCGCTCGCCAATCGCTGAGCGCTACGGACTCGAGCGGCACGCCATCGACCGTGATGGTCCCCGAGGAGGGGGGGAGGAGACGCAGAAGTATGTCAACGATGGAGGTTTTCCCCGCCCCCGACGGCCCGATGATGCCTATGGTTTCCCCCTTCTTCACGGAGAAACTCACGCCATCGAGGACCGGCCGCGTGTTTCCGGCATACGCGAAGGTAACGCCGTCGAACGCGATATCGCGCTCGAAGGAGAACGGGCGGGACCCTTCGCCTTCGCGCTGCGCGTGTTCGGCGAGCGCGTACTTGAACGACGTCATCGAGTTCGCGTAGGGCACGAGCGACGCCGTGCTGTTGAGAGCGCTCTGCCCCGACTCGAGGTAGGTGAATATTTTTTGGACGAGATAGATCGCCGCCGCGAACGAGATGAAGTTGAATCCGGGCAGCTTGTACATCACCGCGAACAACGCCAGAACGAAAATGACGCCGAAGGGTTGGAACAAGCTCGTGCCGAGCGATTGAGCGAACGCGGAGCGGACCTGGATGGAGCGCAGGCCGTCCATAAGCTTGCGGCCGGAGGCGAGCGCCCGGTCTTCCGCGCCGGCGGCTTTGACCGCCTTCATACCGATGACGTGTTCGGTGAGGAAGCTCGAGATGTTCTTCTCGGCGGAGGACATCATCGTGCCGAACCGCTGCACGCGCCGCGTCAAAGGCCGCACAACGAAGAGGAGGATCGCTCCGCCCAGAGCGGCGCTCATCGTGACGAGCGGCGATATGTTTATCGCGACGAGAAGATACATAAGGAAGCCCGAGAACGACTGGATGATCTGTCCCAAGGTCCCGAGGAGCGTGCTCGTCATCTGAAGATCGCGCACCATCGTGCTATGGATATGGCCGAGCTTCTGTTTGAGGAGGTACGGCCACGAAGAGAAGAGAACGCGCCGCAGCATCGCCCGGCTTTCGTTGTAATAGAAATCGGCGATGATCCAGCCGCGCACGTAGCCGAAAAGGACCATCGAAAGCGCGCGCACCATAAAGAGCGCCAGGATGAACGCGACGAGGTAGCGGAACTTGAACGGAATGTGCGCGAAGAGAAAGAGGGCCTCGATAGCCCGCGAGATGAAGTCGGTCGGTGTGCCTCCGCTCGTGAGGAACGACGCGAGCGGAATGATGGCGTTGATGCCGATGCCCTCGACGATGGCGCTCAAAAAGCCGAGCACGGCGAGAACCGCGATATGCACGCGGTATCGGCTGAACGTATTCCAAAGCACTCGCGTCGTCGCAAAGATATTCATGGGCGGGAACGGGGCGGAGATTGGCCCCCGGCGTACTTCACAGGAAGTGTATCACAGGCGGCGCGCCCCCTGGCGCGCCGCCTCATACCAAAGAAAACGCCCCGTAACCTGAGAAGGTTACGGGGCGAGATGTTAGGCGGCGAGCTTTTCGGCGATTCCCTCGACGGCGTCCGCCGCGCGGATCGGATCGAATGGCTCGATCTCGAGCCGCGGATGCGGCGGTGCCAGGAGCACGTCGAGCCGCATCGCCCGCTCGAGGATCGGGAATCCTCCCCGCATCATAAGCGGCGTGCGAGAAAGCCCGGTTTCCCGAAGAAGGAGTCGCTTGATGACTGGGGTAGAGAGCGTGAGCGCTCCTTTCCCCGCCGCTGCGGCGCGCAGGAGCGTCGTGCTGTAGCACGAAGCCGTCGCGTCCGCGGCGAGTACCAGTTCGTCGACCGGCTCCTCGCACTCGAGAACCATACCCCGATTGCGCAGCGGCGCGAGTTCCCGCCGGCACCACTGCCCCCACGTTTCGTGGCTGTTCGGCGTGAGAACGTCCTTGAACTTCGGGTGGATCTTCGGTATGAGGACGAATCCGATCCGCGAGCGCTGTATCGACTCGACCAGTATGCGCAAGGCCGGGTCGCACTCCTCGCCGCCGTCGGGATAGACGATGTACTTCAGCCCCGTCCTTTGGCGCAAGGCCGCGAACTTATCCGCGATGCTCTGCGACGGAGCCATCTTCGTGATACCTGAAAATCCCGCGAGAACGATCCTCGAGTTCGGGCGAGCCGCCCGGACGAGCTCTGCCGCCGCAGCATCGATCGTAATGACCACGTCGGCAGCAAAGGGAGAGCGCACGTGCGCCCCCCAGTAATCCTCGATGTGAACGAGCGGGATATTGCGCGCGACGGCGATGCGGTCGAGATCTTCTTCGAGATGCCGCGGCGATGACAGCCCGGCGATGACGATATCGGGACGCTCCACCGCAACGATCTGTTCGAGTTCGTCTTTGGCCGTCAGTGTTTCGAACGGCACCGGCTGCGGCCGTTTCGCCGCCTGCCCGTCCGCTTCGGCGAACAGCCGCACGGAATGCCCGCGCTGCCGCAGTACGTCCGCGACCGGCGCTATGACGTTGCCAGCGCCGATATCGCGAACGAGCGCGACGACCTTCAGATGTCCTTTCAAACTGCCTCCTTATCCGGGTTGAAAACGTGAAGAACGATTTACGAAAATTTACAAGAAAATATGTGAAATGTCAATATGCCTTGGCCTGCTGCACGCAGGCGCGGGAGGTCCTCCCGCGTCGTACCCCCACTTGGAAGTTAAACTCCCAAGTTGATAATCCCGCTTAAAAACAACTTGGAAGCTTAACTCCCAAGTTGGGTAGGATTTCGGAAAAGAGAAAAGGCGCCATCCGAGGATGGCGCCGGCTGTTGGCGGCTAGTGGCAATTGTTGGCGGCTCTAGGGTGCCTAGCTGGTCGGGAGCGAGAAGGGATCGACGCCATGGGCTTCGAGGACCATATTGGCGAAGTCGCGTATGGCGCCCGCGCCGCCCTCCCGCCCCGCGACGAAGGTGCAGATGTCGCGTATCGCCTTCTCCGCTTGCGCAGGCGCGGCAGGGAGGGCGACGGCGCTGAGGAGCGGCGCGTCGACGAGGTCGTCGCCCATAAAGGCCGCGTCGGTCTCGAGCGAAAATCCGTGCTTCGCCGCATACTCTTCCGCGATCCGAAGCTTCATCGGACCATTGTGCCCTTCGTGGAGAAGAACCGGCTCCCAGCCGTCGGCTTTCTGCGGCTTCGACGACGGCAGAGAGTTGAACTTCTCCACGGTCTCGCGGATGGCCGCGGCGCTGTCGCCCGAACTATTCGTGATGAACACGACGCGGATGCCGATGGCGCGCAGGAGCGAGACCCCCTGCCCGTCGTAGTATGAGCGGCGCTTGGCTTTATGCGGCCCGCCCATCAGCACGGTGTTGGGGAACAAGACGCCATCCGAGTCGCAGAAGAACACTCTGATGCCGCGTACGATCTCTCGCAGCGCGTGTCCGGAATATGGCATTGAACTCTCCTGAGAAATAACGCGAACCTCTGAAGCAAGAGTACCACGCAAAATGAATACGTCAACTACCGTGCCGAAGAGTGGCACGAACCCTTATGAGGCAGTAGAACATTCTCGAGGAACAAGGTATCGTTCATAGCACAATGAATCTGCCGCGCATCGCGATCATGCAAGGTCGCCTTTCTCCCGCAGGAGGTAGTCGCCTGCAATTTTTCCCCGCCGATTGGCAAGCGGAATTTCCGCTCGCTAAAAAATTGGGGTTTTCGGGAATCACCTGGTTCCTCGACCAGAGCACTCCCGGCTTCGACCCGGTGCGCGACGTGTGGGGCAGCGCCGCCGCGCTTGAGGATGTAGATCGGGCGCGGGCCGTTCTCCCCATCCACTCCATCGACTGCGGCCTCTACCCTCTCTTCGGCGCGGATAAGGAGAGAACCGTCGAGTCATTCCGTATCCTCCTGCCGGGACTCGCCGGGCGTCTTGCGTCCAGCGTCGTGGTCGTTCCCCTTCTCGTTCATACGGCCCCACGGACCGAGGAAGAAAAGCGAGAGGCGCGCGAATCCGTTGGGAAGATCGCCGCTGTCGCCGCTCCGCTCGGGCTTCGCCTCGCGCTCGAGACCGAGATGCCGGCAGACGAGCTTGCGGACTTCGTCGATTCGTTCGGCTCGCCCGCGGTCGGCGTGTGCTACGATATCGGCAGCTGCACCGCGTACGGCTTCGACTGCCCTGCTGATATTGAGCGGCTCGGAAGCCGCATACTTGAGGTCCATCTGAAGGACCACAAGCGGACGCATATCATTGGGAAGGATCGTTCAGTACCTCTCGGAGAGGGCGACGCAGATTTTGCCGGGTGTTTCCGCTCGCTCAATGCGATCGGCTACAAAGGCGGTTATACGATGCAAGCGTGGCGCGGCGAGAACTATCTCGCCGACGCTGCAACCCAGCTCGGGTATATTACTAATCTAATGCAAGCGCTATGACTACGGAATGTGAAAAATTCTTCTCGCTCAAAAATAAAGTTATCATCGTGACGGGCGGCGGCGGTTTTCTGGGTCTTGGTTATGCTCGTGCGCTCGCGGAGGCCGGCGCTTCCGCGGTCATCTGGGATACGAAAAACTCCGCCGAGCTCGAGAAGCTCATCGCTCCGCTGGTCAAACAAGGCCTCGCAATTTCCGCCGACTCGATCGATATCACGGACGAGACCGCCGTACGTTCCGCGGTGGAGCGCGTTGTCGAGAAATTCGGGCATATTGACGGCCTTGTCAACAACGCAGCAGCGGTCGCCCCGCTCGGCGGCAAAGAGATTACCGATCAATTTCCCCCGTACGAAGAGTATCCGCTCGACCTATGGGAGCGGGAGCTCAAGGTCAATCTCACCGGCACAATGATCGTCACGAAAGCGGTAGCTCCCATTATGATGAAACAAAAGTCAGGCTCTATCACCAATATCGCATCAGAGGTCTCGGTTATCGCGCACGATCATCGCGTCTATAACGATCCCGCGGACCGGCGGTTCAAGTCGATCGCCTACACGACGACCAAGGCAGCTATTCTCGGCTTCACCCGGCAGTGGGCGGCTCGGCTCGGCTCGTACAACGTCCGGGTCAACGCTTTTTCTCCCAGCGGAGTCGAAACCCAGGCGATGCCGCGTGACTTTGTCAAAAGGTATGGCGATTTGACGATGCTCGGCCGTATGGCATGGCCCGGCGAATACGAAGGGGTTGTTATCTTCCTCTGTTCAGACGCCTCGTCGTTCATAACCGGTCATAACCTTGTCGCCGACGGCGGCAAGAGCGCGTGGTAGCGCTTTCGTGAAGCCATTGACGCAAGGCGTATTCTCTTATATCGTTGCGGCAGTTCACAGAACCTTCAGAAGGAGGGGTTATGGCGGATAAAAATGTCGTGTTCCTCGGCGGGCTCCAAGCCGCCAAGGAAGAGCGCATTTATCCCGAGGATGCGCAATTCGAGATGCCGGACGGGACGATCATCAAGGTATACCGGAGCGTCATCCAGGGAGCGGATATGGAGGCGCTGTTCGCGAGGCATATCGCCCGCTACTGCCAGGCGATGGTCTTTTGCCGGCCGGGGCAGCGCGTGCTCGACTTTCCGTGCGGGTGCGGCTATGCGGCGCCTCTCTTCCGCCGGTTCGACGTTTTCTACGAGGGGCGCGACGCCGATCCCGTTACGGTCGCCTACGCGCGGCATATCTACGGGGCCGCGGATGGACGCACCGAGTTCTCGACCGACGACCTCTGCGATCCGCAGCTTTCCACGGAGACGTACGACACCGTCGCCTGCATCGAGGGCCTCGAGCACATCGAGATGCCGCATCAGGACGGCCTCGTCGCCGCTTTCAAGAAAGCGCTCCGGCCGGGCGGCACTCTCGTCGTCAGCTCTCCGGAAAATCCCGACGGAGTCTCCGGGCAGAGCCGCCACAACCCGTGGCATATCGGCGAGCTCACGCGGGAGGATTTTCTGGCGCTCCTTTGCCGGCATTTCCCCGAACAAGACGTCGAGCTCGTTTCCTGCCGCTCGCCGCTCTCATCCGGCGTGACGACAACGATGCTCTTCGGCATCTGCCACAGGTGAATGAATAGCAAGATCCTGCCCCGCCCGCGTGCGGGGCTTTTTATTTTGGGGCCTTAACTTTTCGGCCAGCGCGCGGGGTCAACCTGATCTGGAACTGAAATCGCGAGCGCTCGCAGAGCGGCTACAATATCGCTAGAAAGAGGTCCGTGTTCGATCGATATAACCGCTTCTTTAATATTTTTAATATTCGCCGTACCGACAAGCGAAACATTTATTGCCGGCTCGGAAAGCGTGAAGCGCAGTGCGAGTTCGGTAAGAGATATACCTAAATCATCCGCAATCTTTTTGGCCGAAGCGGCAGCCGACTTTAAGGCAGCGAGAGATTCCGGTAAATAGCTTTCTTTACCCGCAAAAACACCCTTTAGATATACCGATCGATTAATGATTCCGACCCCCTTTGTTTGAGCCTTTTTAAATATATTTCGCATACGCTGGTCGGCGATACTAAAGGCAACTTGCAGGGCATCCGCGCCACTTTCAATAACTGAGAGTGCCGACTCTTCCCCGCGCGTTGATGCACCCCAATAGCGAATCTTTCCAGCAACTCTGAGCTTTTCGACAATTGACAGCAGTGTCCCTTCTTTCATCTGTGCCGCCGAGGGGCCATGGAGCAGGAGTAGTGGCAAGACATCAAGATTCCCGAGCGTCTTGAGACTCTGCTCTACCTGCTCGAAGATTTGTTTCTCCATCTCCTTAGGGTCAAGCACGGCGCCATCCTCGAGAAATTTTGCACATTTTGTGCAAACAACGACAGCTGGATTTTTTAAAATACCCGACTTTCGTATCCGCTCTTCAGAAAGCCCGTAGTAATTCGCAGTATCAAAAAATGTAACTCCAAGTTCGGCTGACACCCTCAATAGCGAGAGGGCCTCTTCCTCGCTCGGTAGCTCCGGCCTTCCAAGACCATAGGCAAATCCGATTTCAGCGGTCCCCAATCCAAGCCGCGATACTAAGAGATCCGTTGCGCCGAGCCTTGTTTTCGGCATATTGTGTATTCAAATACTATATCATAATATCAACAAAACATGAGCGGGGACACTATTAAAACTAAATATCGACATATTAAGGCGGGTTTTGAGTTTAAAAAGACTCCACTTTTTAGGTGGATTAGCGCACGCGAGCCAGTATCAGTTGCTAATACACTTCCGATCACTTGGTCGAGGGCCAGAGATTCTTCGGTATGGGACGATCGTGGCAACCGGTGGATAGATATGACCTCAGGTATTTTTGTTGCTAATGCCGGCCACGCGAATCCAAAAATAAAGCGGGCGATAAAAAAACAGCTTGACAATGATCTCGTGTTTGCCTACAACTACCCGACTGAAATAAAAAAGGGATTCATTAAAAAACTACTCGCTCTGTCGCCGAAATACTTTGATGCGGTAGCACTGCTCAATTCAGGATCCGAAGCAATGGATTCGGTATACAAACTCATCAAGCTTTACGGACGTAAAACCGGTAAAAAATATATTGTCAGTTTTACAGGAAATTACCACGGAAGGGGGTTGAGTAATGATTTAATCTCAGGCAGCAAAACCAAAGCATCGTGGTCGGGGGTACATGATGATGCAGTACTGTTTCTTGACTTCCCTTATGATCCGGAAACACCGTTCAATCCGAAACTTCTCCCGCCAGGAGAAACGATCGCTGGATTTATTATTGAAACATTTCAAGGGTGGGGCGCGTGGTTCTATCCAAAAAAATTTATCACCGATCTCGCGACGTTTGCAAGAAAAAACGGGGCACTGATGTGTTTCGATGAGATGCAGTCCGGATTCTATCGACTTGGTCCTTTATACGGTTACATGACGTATGGAAACATTGCCCCAGATATTCTGGCTCTTGGAAAAGGGATATCATCGTCGCTTCCCCTTTCGGCAGTGCTTTCTCGCAAAGAATTATTTGATATCGATACCAATGCTGATTTGCACGGAACACATTCGGGGAACACGATTGCCATGGCTGCCGGGCTCGCGAATCTTGAGCTACTTAGTTCGGAAAAAGAAGCGCGGCGCCGCAGAAAAACATCCACAGTATTCGAACAAGAACTGAAGAAGCTCGAACGATCACCCTTGATAGAACGGGTTAATGTGCGGGGGCTTATAGCAGGTATTATATTTAAAAGCAGGGTGGATTCGGAGGCAGTTGTTTTTGAGTGTGTTAAACGAGGAGTTTTACTGATGCTGATTCCTCGTAATTCAATCAAGCTGGCGCCGCCTCTCAGTATCTCCGAGGGGGCGTTGCGGGAGGCGCTTGCGGTTATCCAGGAAGTTATCAACGAGCGCGGAGGCTCCTAGGAAAAATTCTTTTTCAGCCACTCGTAGATCTCCCACGGCTCGGTTTCAAGCTTGAAGCGCGCGAAGGCGAGATCTTGCGGGCGGTCTATCTCTCCCGTGTCCGGGCTCGCGAACGCGAGCATTTTGTTCCCGTGTTGATTACGGTGTTTCTCGATGTGGCTCGTTTTCTGGATATCGACATAGCCGTTCGGCTGGTAGACCGGCGGGAATATCTGCCGCGGCAGATTGTAATACTCGGGACGCGGGTCATCGGGATAAAGACCGGTGAAGTAGTCGCCCTCGATACCGAACATCTTGTAGGGGGACTCCTGAACTTCGTGGCCGGAACGCAGCGAGGTCGCATCCGGCCGCGCCTTAATGAGCTCTATGGCGCGGTCGATATCCTTGGGATCACGCAGGGGCGTTGTCGTGCGGAGTTCGACGAGGTATTCCGGTACGCTCCCTTCATGCTCGCGCAACCATGTGATTGCATGTTCGATCCAGTCGAGGTCCTTCGAATGGCCTTGCGCATATTCCGCAGGACGCATGAAGGGAACTT
>JAKALC010000082.1 GCA_021813335.1 bacterium
GCATCGCGGATGAGGCCGGCGAGAACGATGCGGTGCTTGTCGTCGTCGAAGGAGGCGGGTCGGCGCTCCTGTGCTCGTCTGATGAGGAGTGCGAACAGGATGTGCGGCTTTTTGAGGAATGCGAACGGGTCGGAGCGACGATCCAAGAAATGAACACCGTCCGCAAACACCTTTCGAGCCTCAAGGGAGGAGGACTGGCCCGCGCATTGTATCCCGCGACGGTAATCGGTCTCGTGCTCTCGGATATCGTCGGAGGACATCCGGAGGAAGTGGCGTCTGGCCCGACGTACTATGACGCCTCGACGGTAGGTGATGCTCGCGCGATCTTGGAGCGCTACGGCTTGCACAACGCATTTACTCTCCAAGAAACGCCCAAAGAACCGAAATATTTCGAGAAAGTCACCAATATCGTGCTCGTCTCAAACGAAGACTCGCGGGAAAACATGGCGGGAGCCGCGCGCGCCTTGGGATACGAAAGCGTCGTGCTGCCGGAACCGCTGTACGAATTCCCAGAAGAAGCGCTTCGCAGCATCTTTGCGCACGCGAAGCCCGGCCGAGCGGTCTTTGCCGGAGGCGAAGTCCGGCTCAAAATACCGAAGGATCATGGCACGGGAGGACGCTGCCAGCTTCTTGCGCTTGAAAGCTTGTCGGTGCTCGGTCCGAATGACGTCTTCGTTGCCGCCGCGTCCGACGGCTCCGACAACAGCGACCGAGCCGGGGCGATCGTGGACAAGGGTACCGCGGACCGTATCAAAGAGCGGCGGATAAGTCTCGCGGATGCTTGCGCCCATGCAGACGCGTTGCCGGTCTTCGCGGAAACGGGAGACGAGATCTTGACGGGACCGGTATCGGCGAACGTTTCGGACTGGTATTTCCTCCTCACCCCTCCCCGGTCATGAAGATAACCCTCGTTACCGCCGAAGAGATACGGGATTCCCGCGGCAACCCGACCGTGCGGGCGACCGTCCTCTGCGAAGACGGCTCGACGGGTTCTTTTGCGGTTCCTTCGGGAGCGAGCACCGGCACGGCAGAAGCCGTCGAGCTGCGGGACAGCGCCGCGCGCGGCGCGCATGTTTCGCTCGCGCTAGAGCGCATCACGACTGAAATCAACGGCGCGCTTACGGGCGTCGAGGTCGCCGACCAAAAGAAGATCGATGCTTTGCTGCTGGCGCTCGACGGGACCGAAAATAAGTCTCGACTCGGCGGGAACTCTATGATCGGCGTGAGCGCTGCCGCCTGCCGCGCCGCGGCAGCAAGCCGCGGCGTCGAGCTGTACGCATATCTGCGCACGCTCGCCGACATTGCGCCATCGCACGAGACGGCGCCCTTTTTGTACATGAACCTTATAAACGGAGGGGCGCATGCGGCGACGCGGCTTGCATTCCAGGAATACATGATCGTCCCGCAAACGGAGTCGCCGCGAGAAGCGCTCGCGCTCGGCAGCGAGGTGCTGCGCCGCGTCGAAGAATACAGCGCCAGCCGCTACAGCCCCGCTGCGCGAACCGTCGGAGACGAGGGCGGCATCGCTCTTGATGTCGAGGATACCGAAATCCCTCTCAAGATCTTGAGCGAGATCAGGGACGCGCTTCCGAAACAGGACTCGTTCCGGATCGCGCTCGATATCGCCGCAAGCTCTTTCTTCAGAGACGGCTCCTATCGCATCGGCGAACGCGCTCTCTCTTCCGAGGAGCTCGGCGAGCGCCTTGCGGCGTATGCTGCCGCCTACGGCCTGCTCTCGATAGAAGACCCGTTCGAGGAAACTGATTTCGTCTCGTTCGCAAGACTGCAGGCCGCCCTTCCCGCGACGAAAATCGTCGGCGATGACTTGACGACGACCAATGCGCGGCGCGTACAAAAGGCGATTGACGAGCAGAGTATCGAGGCCGTCATCATAAAACCGAATCAGATAGGGACGGTGAGCGAGACGCTGGAAACGATGGCGCTTGCGCGGAAGCACTCCGTCGACTGCATCGTGAGCCACCGCAGCGGCGAGACCATGGACGCCTTCATCGCCGATCTGGCATTCGCATTCGGGACGTTCGGCATCAAGGTCGGCGCGCCGCGCGCCAAAGAAAGGATGGTGAAGATAGAGCGGCTGATCGAGCTTGCGGATTTGTGCGCGGCATAAAATCAAGCCGGGAACCCGAGAAGCCGACGTACGGACGAGAGCCGCTTCAGTGCTTCAACGGCAAAGAAGTCGAGGACTGCGGTTGCCACGATGAGCGCCACCATGAAAAGAGGGATCGGCGCGATAAGGAATCCGGAGGCCGCTATTGTAAACGTGAGCCCGAAGGAAAAAAGGATTGCCAGAAGAAGCGTCTTGCTCGGCCGCACGCTGAACCCCTTCGGCCATGCCCGGATTGCAAGCAGGGTCGCGATGCCGTAGTAGACAAGCGAGACGTACGTCACGGTTCGCAGAGCATCGAACGGATAATTGCCGATGAACTGCGCGATGCTATAAGTTGCGATCAGGCAGAGGAGCGGGGCAGCTGCGAGCATGCCTGATCCGAGGATAAGTTTTCCTACGTTCCAATGTACCGGGCGGGTTATCGCCCCCGTTCGATCCGTCGCTATGGAAATGGAGATGAAATCATTCGCGAAGAGCAGCAGGACTGCAAAAAGCGGCGAAAGTATGTACGAACGCGTTACAAAGAAGATGCCGGTGGTAAAGATGACGACCTCTATCGACTTGATAATCTTGTTGAGCGTCCAGGTGCGCAGACGGAAATAGACTTCTCGGCTGATGGTAATCATTTGCACCACCCCTTCCAGTCCCGGGCTGGTAAGAATGAAGCTCGCTGACTGCTTTGCGACATCGACCGCGCTCTCGACGGCAACGCCGATCTCCGCCTGTCGGAGAGCGGGCGCGTCGTTCACGCCGTCGCCCGTCATGCCAACGACAT
>JAKALC010000083.1 GCA_021813335.1 bacterium
AGGTGCATATGCTCCCCGACGGCAACGGCGAGTTCACGGAAAAGATGGGTATGCTCGTCAAGAAAGAGAACCTCGGCTTCGGAACGCGCTCATGGCGCTACAGTATGTACGTCGAAGACGGCGCCATCAAAAAGGCGTTCATCGAACCCGGTTTCTCGGACAATTGTCCGACCGACCCCTTCGAGGTGAGCGATGCCGGCACGATGCTCGCCTACCTCAAGGCCCGCTAAGGGTTTCGAGCTGCCGGGAAGCACGCATCGATCGCGAGCTATCCACAGTCCGGAAGGACCGTCCTTTCGGAAAAGGACGGTCCTTCCGGATGTTGACTCATCTTAAATAGTGTTTTAGTATCCTGAGAGATAAAGATTCTTTTCGTGTCGAATTCCTGAAGGAGAGTCTATGTTCGATCGGTATTTTGAACGCCGCGTGCGAGACACGCTCGCGGGCGCGGGTATCCACGTGGACGGAACCAGGTCGTTCGATATGCAGGTGAACGACCGGCGAGCGTTCCGCCACATCCTCCTCGGCCGCTCGTTAGGCCTCGGTGAGGCTTATATGGACGGCTGGTGGGACTGCCACGACCTCGTTCAATTCTTCGTGCGCCTCTTCGAGACGTACCCCGGCATCAGATTCGGCGGCGTGCGCGGCGCGATCCTGCGCGCGGCGATGGGCGTTGCGAATCTGCAGAGCGTCCCGCTCGCCCGCCGAGTCGCCGAGAGGCACTACGACCTCGGCAACGACTTCTACGAAGCGATGCTCGGGCCCACGATGGCCTATACCTGCGCCTATTGGCGCGGGCAGACGACGCTCGATGGAGCCCAAGCCAACAAGTTCTGGCTCATCTGCCGGAAATTGGGGCTCGGCCTCGGCGAAGAGACCCGTATTCTCGACCTCGGATGCGGATGGGGCGGCTTCGCCCAGTTCGCCGCGAAGCATTGCGGCGCCGACGTGACCGCCGTCAACATCTCCAAAGAGCAGCTCGCGTACGCGCGGGAGCGCAGCCAGGGTTTGCCCATCGACTATGTCGACAGCGACTGGCGGTACGTCGACACTCTGCGGGACACGCGAGGGCCCTTCGATCACGCGGTCTCGGTCGGTATGCTCGAGCACGTGGGCCCCAGGAACTTCCCCGCATTCTTCGCCGCCGTGAAGAGCGTTCTCAAGCCGGGCGGGATATTTCTCCTCCACAGCATCATCGGACGCGGGCTCGTCGATCCGTGGATGGAGAAGTATATCTTCCCCGGCGGCGTAGCGCCCTCGGTCGAGCAAGTGCTCTCCGCGGCGCGGGGGCATTTCGCGGTGGAAGACGTCCACAACTTCGCTCCCGACTACGCGCGGACGCTCCGCGCATGGCGCTCGAACTTCGCTCGGGCGTGGCCGAGGTTCGAAAGGACCGGCATCTACGACGCGCGGTTCTACCGTATGTGGGAGTACTACCTCAGCGTGTGCGAAGCCGCATTCACCGCGCGGCAGCGGACGCAGCTCTACCAGTTCGTCCTTTCGACGGGCCGCAAGCCCGGCACCTATCGGCCGATCCGTTGAGCCGCCCGCGCGTCTTGGTTCTTCCCTACCCCGGCCATTCGGCCGGGTTTTTATGTTTCAAAACGCTACCATCGCATAGGGTCGCGTCTTGATTTTTACTTTTTTGGTCCCGGCCGCGCATCGGTATCGACCGCGAGGATCTTCGAGGGGCTGCGGTGACCGCTCACGAGGTGCACCCTTCTCTCCGGAACGCCGTAGCGGCGCGCGACGAGTTCGACGATGCGCCGGTTGGCGAGATTCTGGAGCGGCGGCTCCTTGACCGAGATGTCGAAATGGTCCGCCGACTTCTCGACGACCTCTTCCTTCTTCATACCGGTATGGGCGCGCACCTTGACGTACATAGGGATACGATAGCACAGGTGCTTGCGAAATAGTTTCGCACTTCCCGGTGTAGTACTATGGTACGGCGTCGGTGCGACTTTTTATTTTTTATCTAGCTCCACGATACTATGGCGAATCCTTTCGAGAACGCTCTTTTACAGCTCGACCGCGCGGCCGCGGTACAGCCTCTCGCGAAGGAGCTTGCCGAGCGCCTCAAGAAGCCGGAGCGCGAGCTCACGGTTTCCATCCCCGTCCGTATGGACGACGGGACGCTCCGCCTCTTCGAGGGATACCGCGTGCAGCACTCGAGCGCGCGCGGCCCCTACAAGGGCGGCATACGGTTCCATCCCGACGCGGATATCAACGAGGTGCGCGCGCTCGCCTTCTGGATGACGCTCAAGTGCGCGGTCGCGAACATCCCGATGGGCGGCGGCAAGGGCGGCGTCGTCGTCGACCCGAAAAAGCTCTCGAAAGGAGAGCTCGAGCGCCTTTCCCGCGGCTGGGTCGCGCGGCTCTATCCCGTGCTCGGCCCCCGCGTCGACGTCCCCGCCCCCGACGTCAATACGACGCCGGAAATTATGGCGTGGATGAGCGACGAATATGCGGCGCGCACGGGCGACGCAAGCGGCGCCGCGTTCACGGGGAAACCCCTTGAGAGGGGCGGTTCGGAGGGCCGTGCCAGCGCGACCGGTATGGGAGGGTTCTACGTCTTCGACGCGCTGCGCGCCGACGCGGGTCTTCCCGCGTCGGCGCGCGTGGCCATCCAGGGGATGGGCAACGTCGGCATCAACGCGGCGCGCATCTTCGCTTCCCGCGGCCACCGCATCGTGGCGCTTTCCGACTCGAAGGGCGGCATCGCCGACGAGCGCGGCCTCGATCCCGACGCGGTCGAGGCCTACAAGAGAGCGCACGGATCGCTTGCGGGATACCCCGGCGCGCGACAGATCGGGAACGCGGACGGTCACCGGGACGCGCGGGAGCGAGATCGACGTCGCGACTCCCGCTAGGACGGGGGCCGCGCCGTAGGTC
>JAKALC010000084.1 GCA_021813335.1 bacterium
AGCGGTAATCCTCATACACGAGTCCCCGGTCGTAGACCTGCTTGAACACCCACCACACGCTTTCCATAAACGACGCATCCATCGTGCGGTACGCGTGCTCCATATCGACGAAGCGGCCGATGCGCGGGATGAACGTCTTCCAGTAATCGACGTACTCGAGCACTTTGCTCCGGCACTGTTCGTTGAATTTCTCGATGCCATAAGCTTTGATGTCTTTCTTGTGCTTGAAACCGAGCTCTTTCTCGACGATATTCTCGATTGGGAGGCCGTGCGTGTCCCACCCCCAAATGCGCGGCACGCGGTATCCGCGCATCGTCCAGAACCGCGGCACAACGTCCTTGATGACGCTCGCGACGATATGGCCGTAGTGGGGCGTGCCGGTGGCGAAGGGCGGCCCGTCATAAAAAACATATTCACCTTTCGGCGCCGGCTTCGCGAGCGTTTTTTCGAAGATTTTCTCGCGCTCCCAAAAGGCGAGCACCTCCTCCTCGCGTTTCGCGGCCTCCGACTTCTCTGCCATATCCGCCTATCCTAGTACATTTCCCTCACATTTTCTCGGGCGCGGGGATGCCGAGGAGCCGGAGACCGTTGGCGAGCGTGTGCGCGAGCGCGCGGGTGAGCCGCTGCTTGTACGCTTCTTCGGGAGAGCCGAGAACCTGCTCCTTCGCGTAAAACGCGTTCCATTCTCCCGCGAGTTCGGTGAGGTACGTGACGAGGAGGTTCGGCGCGCACTCGCGCGCCGCGCGCGCGGCTACTTCCGGATAGTGGACGAGGAGCCGCTCGACGGCGTACGGCGCGGCCGGTTCATCCGTACCGTTCCCCTCGCCTCCTCCGTACGCGAGGATCTTCTTCGCGCGCACGAGCGCGTACTGCAGATAGGGCCCTGAGTCGCCCGCAAGCGACAGCGATTTCTCCGGATCGAAGATGATGTCCTGCCCGGGCGCCTGCCGCAGGATCATATATTTGACGGCGCCCACGGCGACCTGCTCGGCGATGAGCGGATCAGGATTCTTCTCGCGCACGAGATGCGTCACGTCCTCGAGAAAACCGGCCGCCGTAATGACGTTCCCCGCGCGCGAGGACATCTTGCCGCTCGCGAGCCGGAGGAAGCCATGCGCGACGTGCCGCGTTTTCGCGGCGATGAGCGGCGCGAGCTCCCCGAGCGCCGCAAGCACCGTCTTGAAGCGGCCCGTCTGCTCGCTGCCGGTCACGATGACGACGCGGCTGTTCGGCCAGCGCTCTTCCTTGAGGAACGCGAGGCCGATGTCCTTCGCCTCGTAGGTCGGCGTGCCGTGGCCCGTGATGAACACCATCGTGTGCACGCCCTTCGCCGTCCCGTCGTAAATCACCGCGCCGCCGCTCTCCTTGAAGATGCCTTTCGCGAGGCCGTCTTTGACGATGCGCAGGCCGCTCCCGACCGTGTCGCTGTCGAAAAACGTGAAATCGAACTTCGTGCCGAATATGCGCCAGAGACGCCCGAACTCCTCCATCGAAACATCGCGGCCTTTGCGCCAGAGCGCCATAAGGGCGCGATCCTCTCCCCGATAGAGCTCTTGGTTGAGCGCGTCGATTTCCTGTTTCGCCTGCGGATCGTCCTCGTACGCGCGGGAGCCCTCGGCGTACGCTTCGCCGATCTCTTTCGCGCTCTCGGGCTCGGCGACGCCGCGCCGGCGGAGCGCCCAGAGCGCCTTCGCCACGTGCGGTCCGACGTCGCCGCCGAAGGTATCGCGGGCGACGGCGGCGCCGGCGTTCTCGGCGAGGCGCGACAGCGCCTCGCCGATGACGGAACCCATCAGATGCCCGAGGTGCATCTCCTTGAACGGGTTGGGGTTGCCGTATTCGGCGAAAACGCGCTGCCCTTCTTCGGCACTCCCCTTTCCCCACTCCTCGCCCTTCGCGTCCGCCTCGGCGACGAGCGCCGCGACCGCATCCCCGGAGAGCGCGATGTTGACGAACCCGGGCCCGGCGACGTCCGTCCGCTCGACCGATTCGCCGAGCGAACGCGCGAGGTGGCGCGCGAGTTCGTCCGCGAGTTCGCGCGGATTCTTCCCGAGCACTTTTGCCGCTGCGAGCGCGGCATTTGTCGCATAATCCCCGTGCGCGGGGTCGCTCGGCCGTTCAACCGCAAACGCAATATCCGGCGCGCCCGCCTCTTCCAGCGCCTCGCCGACCGCTTTTCGGATCCGCTCCTCCATGGGGAAAAGTATACCAGTCCGCATTCATCTCATGCGGGAACGATTAAAGGGTATGATATATCATACCCTCGGCCCGGATAGTGATTTGCCGAGGAACTTCCAACGACCCTTGCCGGCGCGCGGCGGCATACCGAAATGAATGACACGGATGAGCTCATCCACGAATGCCTCTTTTTTGAAATGTCTTGTATGGTCGCGCGCATAGCGGGCTATCTCGTCGTACTTCCCCGCCTTCATATCCTTCCAAATGCGCACCGCGGTCTGCCGCGAGATCCCAAGCGCGTCTTCGATCTGCGTAAATGAATATCCACGAACCAAAAGGACGACGCTGGCGAGGCGCTTTGCGAGCATGACCCGCTCAGTCTGAGAGAGGAGCTCGTTCGCCAGAATACGCGCCTCGCCTTTGGTGCGCGCAAGAGATAGGAATATCAGGAATTGATCCGCGAGCTCTGTCGCGACTTCCTTCTTTATTTTCTTTTTTGAGATATGGGGCATGTACGTGTGGTTAAGAATGTACGATGCTGGTGTGATATATCATACCATTATTCCGACCCCGGGCGAGCGCATGCGAAACTAAAAAATACCGCGTTCCGGCGGAGGCATCGGGGCTATGCGAAGGATTCGGGGATGGGATGCGCGAGGGCGAGTTTCTTCATCTCCCGTTTTGCGCGGTTCACCGTCACGTCATCGCGCTTC
>JAKALC010000085.1 GCA_021813335.1 bacterium
GATCGCAAGCCGCCAGGAGATGCCCGCGGGCATAAGGAAGCCGGATACGGCAAGAAGGGTCGCCGCGGCCTGCGTCGCGCCTGTGGCCGCGATGACGCCCCAGCTCGGAAGATACCGCCACCAGCGCTCCTTGGTGTGCGCGACATAAATGAGGAAGTGCCCTGACACGGTGAGTTTGAGGAAGAACATCGTCTCGACGAGCGGCAAGGGCAGGTGCAAGTAGTCGAGCGCGAAGAAATAGAGAAGAAGACTGTTGGCCACGCCGACCAGGCCGTAGAGGATGCTCAGCGTGAACTGCTCGGCGACGTCGAGCTTCGACGGCCGGTTCGCCACGCGCACGCGGTTGCCGGCGAGCGAGATGATGGGAATGTCGTTGAGGAGCGCGATGATGATGAGCTGGAGCGGCGAGAGCGGGTACGTGCCGACGAGGAACCCGAGGATGGCTATGGTGACGATGAGGCGGAAGCTCTCCGAAATGCGGTAGACCGAATACGCGTAGAGGCGCATAAATATCTTGCGTCCCTCGATGAAGGCGTCGCGCATCACGGCGATGCCGTCGGAGAGCAGCACGATGTCGGCGGCGCCCTTGAGGGCGTCGACGGCGTTCTTCACGGCGAAGCCGACGCTCGCTTCCTTGACGGCAGGGAGGTCGTTCACGCCGTCGCCGTTCGCCGCCACGGTATAAAAGCGCTTCGCCGACGCGACGAGCTCGTACTTGTCCTCGGGAAGGATCTCCGCGAACGCTCTCGTCGTCGAGAATGCTTCTTTCGTAAATGAGCCCCACCCCTCAGCGGGGCGCGACTCGGGCGTAATGATGCTCTCTCCCGGCAGCTCGAGTTTGTCCGCTATCTCCGCGGCGATGGCGCGATTGTCGCCCGTAACCATCGATATCCCGACGCCGTTCTGCGAGAGGAACTCGACGACCTCCTTCGCGTCCTGGCGCAAGACGTCCGAGAGGGAGAGGAGGCCGATGATCCGCATATTCTTTTCCTCCGAGCCGGGAACGCGCGCGAGCGCGAGCGCGCGGTAGCCGCGCTTCGCGAGGCCGTCGACGTCGGCGTCGAACCGGGCCCGCTCCTCGCCGGAGAGCACGGAAAGGCCGGCGATGACCTGCGGCGCGCCGAGGGAGAGCGTGTAGGTCTGTCCGCCGTCCTCGACGGTCGCCGCAGAGCGCTTGCGCTCCGAGGAGCCGGGAGCGTATGAGATGATGCGGACGCCGCTCTTCTCCTTCGCGCGGGAGAGGATCGCCTGGTTGATAGTCGTATCCGGCTCCTGTGCCGCGACGAGCGCTGCGAGTTCGCTCACCTCGGGCTCCGCCGCGCCGCCGTA
The DNA here is from genome assembly GCA_021813335.1 of bacterium. Taxonomy (GTDB): domain Bacteria; phylum Patescibacteriota; class Minisyncoccia; order Phycocordibacterales; family SBAW01; genus JAKALC01. The sequence goes on from JAKALC010000085.1 coordinate 1,330, forward strand.
GGTAAGCACGGCGTCGACGGTTATCTTGTTCTCGGTCAGGGTGCCGGTCTTATCGGTCAGAAGGTAGTCCGTATCGGCGAGTTCCTCGAGCGAGGAGAGCCGCCGCACGACGACGCCCTTGCGCGCGAGCGCGATGACGCCGATGGCGATGATGAGCGTCATTACGGTCGGCAGGCTGATGGGGATGCCGGCGATGACGAGCGAGAGATCGAGCCGCAGTATCTCAAGGAAGGGGAGGTGCTTCGTCCACAGAAGCCACGTCAGAAGGACGACCGCTACGAGCGAGAGCCCCGACAAGAACTGCGATATGCGCAAGATCTGGCGCTCAAGCGCGCTGCGCTTCTCGCGGGCGTCGACCTTCGAGAGCGTCTTCCCGAAGAAGGTCCGGCTTCCGGTCGCGGTCACCTCCGCCGTGATGATGCCGGAGGCGGCGAATGAGCCTGAGTACAGCGTGTCGCCCGCGTTCTTCTCCTTCGGCAGCGACTCGCCGGTCAGCGCCGCTTCGTTGGCCGAGGCCGTGTTCGCGGAGAGCACGGTGCCGTCCGCCGGTATGACATCGCCCGATTTGAACTCGACGACGTCGTGCGGCACGAGAAGCCGCGCCGAGAGCTTCTGCCACTGCCCGTCGCGCAGAACCTTGACCGCCACGGCGAGGTGCTTATTGAGCTCTTCGATGGCCGTGTCGGCCTTGTGCTCCTGCCAGATGGTGATGGCTATATTCGCGACGAGGAGGACGAGGATGAAGCCGCTGTCGAAGTATTTGCCGCTCACGTAGGAGAGTACGGCGGCGACAAGGAGCATCAAGCTTATCGGCGACGCGGCGCGCCGAAGGATGACCATAAGGAGGGAGGGCTTGCGCTCGGCTATCTCGTTGTACCCGTGCGAGGCGATATAGGCGCGCGCGGCTTCGGTCGTAATACCCTGCGGCATAATAGACCCATTGTACCGGATTATCCGCGCGGCAGAAAAAGATTGTTTTGCGAGGGTGCAGCTAGGTTGTTTAAGAAGACGCGGCCGGAGCTAAACGTGGAATTCCTTCTTTGCAACCCACTGAACTCTTCCTTCTGGAAGAATTACCGCCACGTCAATGGGGCCCCCAACCCCAGCCGGAACAACTTGGGTAGGCATCCCGGGAGTGAATCTTTGAATGGTTGCAGTAATTTGAATCATAGCGACTACAAAATCAATTGCGTCTTGAATCGTCATAGTGTTCCATGAAACACTGTATTGCAAAGAGGTTAATTGTTGAATTATGTTTTGAACCTGTCCTGAACCTTGCGCGAAAGGTAGAACTAACGCCCGCCCATCGTATCCCTTCAAAATTCTGGCAATAACATCTGTTTGTCCAATCCACCAAGGGTTTGGATCATTGCTCGTCCTTGCGGCAGCCAATGGTGCTGCCGGCGAGGGAACCCGAACATTAAATAGAGTTCCAAAAAG
>JAKALC010000086.1 GCA_021813335.1 bacterium
CGGAGCGAAGCCGCCCTCGTCGCCCATACCGGTATCGAGTCCCGCGCGGCGGAGAAGATCTTTGAGCGATGCGATGAGAGCGGAGGCGGCCTCGATGCGCTCCGAGAAGGAGCGCGCGCCTTCGGCGATGACGAGGAACTCCTGGATAGCGAGGCCGTCCATCGCGTGGCGCCCGCCATTGAGTACATTGAACGCCGGCGAGGGCAGCGCGCATTCCCCGAGGCCGAGAAGCCCGTTCAGATGGCGGTAGAGCGGGAGGCCTTGCTCGGCCGCTTCGGCCCGCGCGAACGCCATCGAAACGGCGATGAGCGTGTTGGCGCCCAAGCGCGATCGGCGCTCCGTTCCGTCGAGCTCGATAAGGAGCGCGTCGAGTTCCTGCTGGTCGAAGGTTTTGCCGATAAGCGCTTGGGCGATCTCGCCTTCGGCGCCTGCCGCGGCGCGGCGCACGCCGAGGCCCGCGAACCGGTCCTGGTCGCCGTCGCGCAGCTCGGCCGCCTCGCGCCTCCCGGTGCTCATACCGGAAGGCGCCGAAGCCCGGGCCTCGGCGCGGGAGGTCGTAAGTGTCACTTCGATGGTCGGATTTCCTCGCGAATCAAGTATCTCGCGCGCTTTCAGGGATTCTATCTTTGCCATAGGTTAGAGCGGGGCGGATATGCGGCGTATATGCTGACTATAGCACGCCCTCGTGCGATCGCTTCCGCTCTGCACAGCGCGCCCTTGAGAGATCGGGCCGCGTGCTACCATAGCGGTATATATGGAGCCCAGTCTCGCCCAGCTCCTGTCGCTTCAGGGTAAAACCGCGCTTGTCACGGGGAGCGCGGGCGGTATCGGCCTCGGCATCGCCGCGCGCCTCGCCGAAGCGGGAGCGAACGTTATGCTCGCCGACCTCAATGCCGGAAAAGCCGAAGGCGAAGCGGCCGCCCTCGCGGCGCGAGGATACGCCGCCCGCTCGGTCGGCGCCGACGTCTCATCGGAAGAGAGCGTCCGCGCGATGATCGCGGCAGCCGTTCAAGCGTTCGGCCGCCTCGATGTCCTCGTCAACAACGCTGGCATCTACCCCGCCGTCCCCATCCGCGAAATGAGCGCGGAACAGTTCGACCGAGTGCTTGCGGTCAATTTGAAAAGCGTCTTTCTCTGCACTAAATATGCGGGAGAGCAGATGATCGCGCAGGGCTCGGGCGGAAAGATCATCAACATATCGTCGATCGACGCGCTCCATCCCTCGTCGGTCGGTCTCGCCCATTACGACGCCTCGAAGCACGGCGTGTGGGGATTCACCAAGTCGAGCGCGCTCGAATACGCTCCGCACAAGATCTCGGTGAACGCCATCGCGCCGGGCGGCATCTCGACGCCGGGGACCGCGACGATGCAGCGGCCCGATATTCTGGAGCCCTTCCTCGCGAAGATCCCGATGAAGCGTATGGGCGAACCCGACGAAATAGGCCGCGCGGCCTTATTCCTGGCCTCGGATCTCTCCTCCTATATGACGGGCTCCCAGATCGTCGTCGACGGCGGATTCCTCCTCGCCTGAGGGGTGTGCAGAGCGAGTGGTGCGCTTTCGCGCGGGAGGGGTACACTTAAAAGCGGTTGAACCTATTATTAAGATCGTAGTAACTCTCATCGTATGGATATGCAAGGCCAAGGCGGGACGTGCAGACATATGCATCACAAGTGGATGCCGCTCCTCGTCGTTTTGTTCGGTTTGACGTTCCTTCTCGGCGACTGGAACGTGTTCACGCAAAGCCAGGTGAGCGTCATTTGGCCGATCCTCGTCATCCTCGGGGGTCTCGCGAAGATGAAGCATTGCCATTGCTGCGGCAACGGCGAGCGCGAGTAAGCGCGAGCTTCCGCGAAAAACCGCCGCGGCCCCTTGGGGCCGCGGCGGTTTCCGTTTTCTCTGCCGCCTTCTTTGCCGCGGCAGCTGTATCAGCGATAATCGGTATACGTCTCCGTCGCCGGCCGGCGCAGGAAGGCCTCGGACAAAAAGTTCTTCGCATACACGAAGCCGGTCCGAATGAGGCCGTCGCCGCGGAAGCGGCGCGCCGAGGTATACATCGGGAGCGAGAGCATAAAGAGGACGCGGCCGACGCGGGCGAGCCGCCGCGCGATGTTGGTGTCTTCGCCGTAGAATTCGATCGTGGTATCGAACCCGCCGATCTTCCGGAGAGCGCTTTTCTTCGCCGCGAAATTGCCGCCGACCGCCATAAAGCCCTTGAGCCAGTACATCGGCATCCCGAGGAGGCGCCAATACAGCCAGACGCCGACGGTCGTCGGAAGGCCGCCGTCATAATAAATATACGGTCCGCTCACGCACACGAGGCCGGGGTCTCGCTCGAACGCGCGCGAGATCTTCTCGACCCAGCCCGGGGGCATCCGCGTGTCGGCATCGATGAAGGCGAGGATATCGCCCGTCGCCTCTTCGAGGCCGCGGGCGCGGGCGCGCGTAAGCCCCTTGCGGCTCTCGGTGACGACGCGCACGCCGGGAAAATCTTTCGCCACTCCCTCGGTCCCGTCGGTCGAAGCGTTGTTGATGACGAGGATCTCGTGGAGCGCGGCGCCGTTCTTCACCGCGTGCGCGAGGCAGTCGCCGAGATATTTTTCCTCGTTATAGGCCGGAATGACAAGGGATATCTTCATAGCTATACTGGTACTATACGGCTGAGGCGGCCGCTAATCAAACCAGAATTTTCATGCGCATCGCCCGAT
>JAKALC010000087.1 GCA_021813335.1 bacterium
TCCGATCTCCCGCGCTGTCCTCGTCGCAACGGGCGGTATGCGGCGCAAGCTCGACGTCCCGGGCGCCGCGGAGTTCGAGCATAAGGGGCTCACGTACTGCGCCTCGTGCGACGGCCCCTTGTTCGCCGGACAAGATGTCGTCGTCGTGGGCGGCGGCAACGCCGGTTTCGAATCGGCTTCCCAGCTTCTCGCGTACTGCAAAACGGTCACCCTCGTACACCGCGGGGAATCGTTCAGCAAGGCTGACGAATCGACCGTCCGTGTGGTTACGGCGCACCCCAATATGAAAGCACTCCCCAATACCGAGCCCGTGCGTGTCGTCGGCAAGCAGTTCGTCGAGGGGATTGTCGTCAAGAACCGAAAGACCGGCGATGAAACGACGCTTCCCGCCGCCGGGATCTTTGTCGAGATCGGTATGATGCCGTCGACCGACTACCTCAAGGATGTCGTCGAGCGCGACGAAGCCGGCCGCATTGTCATTGACCCCAAGAATCAACGCACGTCGACCGAGGGTATCTGGGCTGCGGGCGACGCGACGAACGGCCTCTACCACCAGAACAACATCGCCGCGGGCGATGCGGTCAAAGCGCTCGAGGATATCTACTACTGGCTTAAAACGAAGTAGGTCGTCTGCCGCAGAAAAGAAAATGCGCCGCGGTTCCCTTGTGGGAACCGCGGCGCGCTGTTTGTCTGGCCGCCGTCTTATGACATCGCCGCTTCGTGCGCGGAGGCCAGGTAATGACGGATCGCCGCGTCGTAATCGGAGGTCCCGTCGAACACCTTCACCGCCAACTGGAAGCGATGGTCCAGCGTCGTCTGATTATCGTGCTCCTCCATCTGCTCCATAAGGCCGATGTAATCGCTGGGATCGCAGACGACCGTCACGCTGGCGTAATTCTTCGCCGCCGAGCGCAGCATCGTCGGTCCGCCGATATCGATGTTCTCGATCGCGTCCGCGAGCGTGCAGCCGGGTTTCGCGATCGTCTCTTCGAACGGGTAGAGATTGACGACTACGAGGTCGATCGGCTTGATCCCTGCCTTGCCGATATCCTTCATATGCGACGAGATGTCACGCCGGGCCAGAAGCCCGCCGTGGATATTCGGGTGCAGCGTCTTGAGGCGTCCGTCGAGCATTTCGGGGAATCCCGTGACCATAGACACTTCTTCGACATCAATCCCGTTCGCCCGAATGGCGTTCGCCGTGCCACCGGTCGAGATGATGAGCACGCCGCGCTCGTGCAGGAATCGCGCGAGCCCGACGATCCCCTCCTTGTCCGAGACCGAGATGAGGGCGCGTTTGATCTGGACGAGACCTTGATCTTCGCTATCCGAAGCACTTACTTCTGTCTGCATTATTGACTCTCCTTCTTCGTATTTCGTTGTACCAGGCCCATTCGGACCCCTCGACGTCCGAGGGCACTATGCCACAAGGACTATGCGGCGGCAAGGTCCCAGATGGCCCCCGCGACATTGCGCGGCTCCCCTTCGAACGGCAGGTGGTGATTGTCGAAAAATGGCATATCGTTGCACTCGATGACGCCGCAGCGCTCTGCTTCGCGCCACGAGCGGCCGATATCCTCGATGATGAAGTCGATGCCGACGAGCGGTGTTGCAAGAAAGGCCGCGATGTCCTCGAAAAGTTTTATGTTGTCCGAGTGGGCGTCGTCGGTTACATCCGCGGTCGTTCCGCCGAGCGACCAATTGACCTTCTGATGAAAAGAGACTCGCTGCCCTGCGCGCGGAACGCTTGTATGGTCCATCCTCTGCCGCGAAAGCTCCTCAAGCGCTTCGGGTGACGAGGCATCGATATGCGAGAAGTACGGCCCCTGGCGTGCCGAATGCCCGTTCGCGGCCCGGACGAGCTCTCCGACGGCGTGTACGCCGTCGCCTATAATATGCGGTTCATCGCGCCTCAAGGCCGCTGCGAATCGTCCGCCGACCACGGTCGCCCGATATACCCGGCCCGACAGCTCTTCTTCCACGACCGCGAAGGGCGAAACCTGCTTTGCCGTCTGAAATGCTCGCAGGAGTGCGGACTCATCGCCGATGTGGAGTGTTGTATGGCGCGAAGCGGAGCCGACGTGCGGCTTTACGATGACCGGAGCTTCGAGTTCGCGGAACACGGCGCAAGCACCTCTCTCCGTGAAGGCCGCGGCGCCCCGGGCGACCGGGAATCCCGCTTTTTGAAAACGCTTTTTGAGCTCCGCTTTATTATTGAGCCACGCGGGATTAGCTCCCGCTTCATCGGGGAATGGAAAACCTTCGAAGGAAAGCGCACGGCCGGATGGCAGCCGCGCCACGAACATATTGCGCGGCAATCCGAAGAGACGGAACTCGCGCATCAGGATCCCGCGCGCCGCGGCCTCTTTCCACAGGACTGCCGCGAGAAGCATCGTCTTGTCGTCGGGCTCGTCGAGGAACTCGCCGAGGCCGCGGCGCGCGAGGACCTCATAAAGGCGCGGCAGAAGAGTATTCTCGATGCGCCGCATCTGCCGCGCGAAGACGTGCCGCATCCGTCCCTCGAAAACGAGGCGGTTCAAGAAGCCGTCGACGGCGACGGTAAAATAGGCAGCGGAATGACCGACGGGATCGCTTCCGCACTCGCTGCACGGAGGCGGTTTTATTTCTCTGAGACGCATACGATTTGTGACCTCACCGGGAATCGAACCCGGATTTACGCCGTGAAAGGGCGCCGTCCTAACCGT
>JAKALC010000088.1 GCA_021813335.1 bacterium
GGCGGCATCCCCTTTCGCCATAACGACGCCGAGCGGCAAGCGCTCAGGCAGCGTTGTCCGCTCCAGCTGCAGCCGTTTCATGTTTTCCTCGGCCAGGGCTTTTCCGTCGATGATCATAGTCCTTAGGATAACCCGGCGAGCCGCTTGAGTTCGGCGAGGCCCTCTTCGATGCCGATCGAGGGCTCCCAGCCGAGAAGCTCTTTCGCGCGCTCGATGCCGGCGAGCGTGTCGTGCGGTTCGATGCGCGGCGGCAGGTACTCGACAGGACCTCCGATGAGTTCGGCGATGCGCTTGACCGAGACCTTCCGCCCGGAGCCGATATTGATGACTTCGCCGCCACCTACCGACGCGCTTTGCGCCGCGAGAAGGTTGGCCCGCACGACATCATTCACGTGGACGAAGTCGCGCGTCTGGCTTCCGTCGCCTGTGATGGTCATCGGCTTCCCTTCCGCCCGCTGCTTCAGGAACTTCCCCGTTACGAGAGCGTAAGGACCTTCGGGGTCGGCGCCGGGGCCGTAGGCGTTGAAGTAGCGCAGGGAGACGGTCTCGAGCCCGTAGAGCTCGCTGAACAAGCGGCAGGTCCTCTCGCCGATGTACTTGTGCAGGCCGTACGGGCTTTTCGGACGGGCCGGTGTTTCTTCGAGGATCGGCATCTCCTCCGCGTCGCCGTAGATCGCCGAGGACGACGAGAACACGACGCGCCGCACGCCGGCGTCATGCGCCGCGCAGAGGACCGCGAGCGTGCCGTTCACGTTCACGTCGTTCGTTTCCCGGGGTCGGTCGATCGAGTCTTGCACGCGGGGCAGCGCGGCCAAGTGGAAAACGACGTCGGCGCCCTTAAAAAGGCGCTCGAGCGCGCGGGCATCGCGGACATCGGCGTTGTGGAACGCCGCGCGCGAAGGCACGCGGTCGCGCGCGCCGCCCACCAGCGTGTCGATGACGACGACGTCGTACCCGGCGTCGATGAGCGCGCGCGAAAGGTGCGAGCCGATGAATCCCGCGCCTCCCGTCACTACCGCTTTCTTTTTGCGTGCCGCCATTCTGTGATCCTCGTCAGCCATAATCTTCCTTACACCCCGCTCTTGGTCAGCATCTTCGCGATGGTCTTGAGGCCGATGAGAACATCGAGGACGAACGATCGGTGCTTGAGGTAATAGAGATCGTACGAAAGTTTTTCGCGCGTCGCCTCCACGTCCGTTCCGTGATGGGGATGGTTCTCGTGATAGATCTGCGCCCATCCGGAAAGCCCCGGCTTGATGAAATGCCGCAGGCCGTAGTAGGGTATCTTCTTTTCATATTCCGCGACGAGCGCGGGGAACTCCGGACGCGGACCGATGAGAGAAAGGTCGCCGGCGAGCACGTTCCAGAGCTGCGGCAGCTCGTCGAGCCGCGTCGCCCGCAAGAAGGACCCGGCGCGCGTGACGCGCAGCGTGCTCACGCCGCCTTGATAGACGCCGTTGTCGTTGCCCGTCATCGTGCGGAACTTGCTGAGGCGGATCGGTTTGCCGCCCCGGCCCACGCGCTCTTGAGAGATGAACACCGGCCGTCCGGTCTCGGCGATGATGGCGAGGATGATGAAAGGATACGCGATGAGCGACACGAGGCCGACGCAGAGGGCGACGACGAGATCGAACAGGCGCTTCATAGGATCGTAGAGCATATGCACCCGGCGGGAGGCCGTGCGCACGGCCCACCGCTCGTCGACCGACGAGAGCGGGACGCGGCCGAACACGTCTTCGTAGAGCGCCCGGACATCGATGAAACGCACCCCTGCGGGCGCCAAGTTATAAAGCTCGGGGAAGACCTTCGAGAGCGCCGGCGAAGCGGGGTCGATGATGACGAAGCGCGGCCGGTGCGCCGCGACAGCCTCGCGGATCTCTTTGAGGATGTCCTTGTCCGCGGAGCGTATGAACTTCACCACGGCTACCGGAGAAAGCGGCGCGCTGCGCAGGGCGGCGACCAGCTCTTCCGCCTCGGGGCCTTCGCCGATGACCAGCGCCGCCTCGTCCTTGCGGAGGCCGAGTTTCGGAAAAAGAAGCGCCCGCCACATAAGGACGAAAAGGAACGACACGACGAGATAAATGAGCAGGACCGTCTTCGGCGAAATGCCGAACGCCGGAACGAAGAAGAAGAACAGCGCGGCTATGATGACGTTCGCGGTTTGGGCGTACAAGAGCGTCGTCGAGAGGGCGCGGCGCGCGAGAATGATGCGGCGGCCTTCGTAAAGCCCCGCGATGACGTACACGACGATCCACACGAAAAAGAGCGGCGCGAAAGCCGCGAGGTGCGCCAGGAGGAGCTCTTTTTGCGGCATCGAGAACGAGCGGAGAAACAGCGTCACCACGAGCGCCATCACGAAAAAAATGATGTCGCCCAAAAACAAGACAAGCGCGGATGGACGAAGCGCAGAAGGCATAAGTCGGTATGTTTGGTATGCTATAATACAACAATTCCTGCAATCATCAAGTTACCCGGATGCCTTCGACGGACTATCGGGAAAAAGAGTATGGAACGATCCGCAGAAAAAATGACGCAAAGAAAGGTTCTTTTCGCCATCACAAAATCAAAGCGGGGACAAAACGAGAACTGCTTCTCGTTTTGTCCGGTGCTTTGGCAGCGGCCGTTGTCGAGCGAAGCGAGACAGGCCGCAGGTGGACCGACCCAATTTGATTTTGTATGAAAA
>JAKALC010000017.1 GCA_021813335.1 bacterium
GCCTGCGCTTCTCTTTCATACACATCGGCGACGAAGCGAAGCGGCTGTCGCTCCGGCTCGCCGAGGACTTCCGGCGCGCGCGCATCCCGCTCGCGCAGACCATCGGCGTCGAATCGCTCACCGAGCAGCTCCGCATCGCCGAACGGCACGGCAGCCCCTACCTCCTCATTATGGGGCGCAAAGAGGCGCTCGAGGGCGCCGCGGTCCTGCGCAACCGGCAGACGCAGGAAGACATCGTCCTCCCGCTCGAGGGCCTCGCCGAACGCCTGAAGTCCGTCGCTTGACATAAAACTTCGTAAGCATAGTATTGGTCTAGACTCGGAATGAGAAGGAGGCAATTTATGGGACACGTGGAGAGACAACAGCGGGAGACGTGTACATATCGCGTGTATTTCATGAGTGGATTCGGACTCCCGAGCAGCATCGGTGGAATACCCACTGTCGCTACGATTGCGGTGGATTACCGTTGGGTTCCGGTGGAGGCAACGAGTTACGAAGAAGCACGGAAGAAATTTCACAGCAAATATCCACGCGAGTATGACTCATTCGGTCGGCGTCACGGCTCACGAGTAACACTCCGTTGCTTCAATGAAATTCGACGCATAACGCTTCTGCCGATACATCAATTCCATCTCTATTGCAACTAATCATGGGGAACGTTTTGCAATTTCGGGCTCCGCTTTTGCGGAGCTTTTTATAACGCCATGGACAAAAAGGTAGTTCATGTGGTAGATTCCTTTGATGATGACGAGTACGAGAGTCGAGGTGCGGCGCGGAAAGAACGAGAGTTCTTCCGCGCTCATCCGCCGCTTCACCCGCCGCGCGCAGGGACTCGGCCTCGTCCGCGAAATGCGTGACCGCCGCTACTGGCACCGCACGATGTCGAAGAACGTCGGCAAGAAGCGCGCGCTCGTCTCTCGGGAACGGCGCGAGACGTACAACGAGCTCGTGAAGCTCGGGAAAATTGACCCGGCGGCCCGCAGGAACGCCCGCGGGAAGCGCTGAATGGCCGGCGTCTCCCTGAAGAATTTCACGCGGCGACGGGCGCCGCGCGCGCCGTATGCGGCCGTTGCGGCAGCCGTCCTTCCCGGCTGGGACATATCGCTCGCCTTCGTCGCGAGCGAGCGAGCGCGCGCGCTGAACGCGCGCCTGCGCGGCAAAAGCTACACGCCGAACGTCCTCTCTTACGCCGCCGGCGCGAAAAGCGGCGAGGTGCTCATCTGCCTCGCCGAGGCAAAGCGGCAGGCGGGCGCCTACGGCATGCGCGAGCGGACGTTCGTTCTTTTCCTGTTTATCCACGCATTGCTGCATTTGAAAGGGAGGGTACATGGCGCTACGATGGAGCGAAGCGAACGGGCGCTCCTCGCGCGTTTCGGCGCGGGTGCCGCTCGCGCCGCCCGTAATGTCCCGACGCATCGCCACCGGCATCGACATCGGCACGTACCAGGTCAAGCTGGTCGTCGTCGAAGAAACCGCTGATAGGAAGAGCGGGCGGCAGTTGCGCATCCTCGGCACGGGCCTCGCCGAGAGCAAGGGGCTGCGGCACGGCTACATCGTCAACAAGGAGGAGGTCGCTTCGAGCATCCGCGAGGCGAAGCGGCAGGCGGAGCAGGTCGCGCGCGTGCCGGTGCGCGCGGGATTCCTCGCCATCGGCGGCATCTCGCTCGACGAAGCGCGCGCGACGGGCACCGCCATCATTTCGCGCGCCGACCAGGAAATAACCGCGCTCGATATCGAGAAGGCGTCGAAAGCGGCGCGCGAAGCGGCGGCGCCCGGCTTCACGAACCGGCAGGTCCTCCACAGCATCCCGCTCGAGTACCGCATCGACGGGAACAAGGTGCTCGGCGATCCGCTCGGGATGAAAGGCGTGCGGCTCGAAGTCGACTATCTTTTCGTCACCTCCCTCTCCCAGCATGCCGAAGCGCTCGCCCAAGCGGTCGAGGAAGCGGACATCGAAGTCATCGACCAGATGGCCTCTCCGCTCGCCGGCTCGTATGTCCTCCTCGAGGGCGACCAGAAGATGAAGGGCTGCGTTCTCGCGAACATCGGCGCGGAAACGGTCTCCATCGTCGTGTACGACGAAGGCATTCCGGTGTCGGTCAAGGTGTTCCCGATGGGCTCGAGCCATATCACGGACGATATCGCTTTGGGCTTCCGCATTTCGCTCGAGGAAGCCGAGCGCGTGAAGCTCGGCCGCCTCTCGGGGCAGATGTATTCGCGCAAGAAAGTAGACGACATAATCGAGAACCGCCTCCTCGCGCTCTTCGCGCTCATCGACAAGCATTTGAGATCGCTCGGGCGGCGCGGGCCCCTGCCCGCCGGCATCATCATTTCGGGCGGCGGCGCGGGCGTCGGCTCGATAAGCGACATCGCGCGCGGGTCGCTGAAGCTCCCCGCGCGCCTCGCGGAATTCCGCCTCCCCGCCGACACGAAGATCCGCGATGCGACCTGGGCGGTCGCGTACGGCCTCGCTCTCTGGGGGCTCACGGGCGACACGAGCGCGCCGAAACGGGGCGTCGGGCTCCAGGTGCGGAAGTTTTTCCAGCAATTCCTGCCCTGAACCGCAAGACACATCCGGATATTGTCAATATTTGCAGTGCCGCCGGTTCTGCTATTATTGCCGGAACCACTCCTCACACTCCCTATGTCAAAACGCATCGAGCCGGAAGTTGAAACGTTCGCGCGGATCCGTGTCGTCGGCGTCGGCGGTTCCGGGAACAACGCCGTGAACCATATGATCAATTCGAAGGTGCGCGGCGTCGAGTTCGTCGCCGTCAATTCCGATGCGCAGGACCTCCACCGTTCCCTCGCGAAGCGCAAGATCCACATCGGCAAGAATCTCACGCGCGGGCTCGGCACCGGCATGAATCCCGAACTCGGCAAGCGCGCGGGCGAAGAGACGCGCCAGGAGATCCAGGAAGCGCTCCAGGGTTCCGACATGGTCTTCATCACGTGCGGCATGGGCGGCGGCACGGGCACCGGCGCGGCGCCCATTATCGCGAAGATCGCGAAGGAAGTGGGCGCGCTCACGGTCGCGGTCGTGACGAAGCCGTTTTCCTTCGAAGGCGCCCAGCGCAGGGAGATCGCCGAGCGCGGGCTCGCCGAGCTCAAGAAGGAGGTCGACGCCTTCATCGTCATCCCCAACGACAAGCTGCTCGCCATCGTGGACGTGCAGACCTCGGCGAAGAGCGCCTTCGCGATGTGCGACGAGATCCTGCGCCAGGCGGTGGAGGGCGTCTCCGACATCATCACGACGCCGGGCGACATCAACACCGACTTCAACGACATCAAGGCGATCATGGAGGGCGCCGGCCCCGCGCTTATGGGCATCGGCGTCGCCGAGGGAGACGAGCGCGCGGCCCACGCCGCCAAGAACGCCATCAATTCCCCGCTCCTCGACGTTTCCATCACGGGCGCGAAGGGCATCCTCTTCGTCGTCGCCGGCGCCGACGACCTCGGCATCCTCGAGGTGCAGGAAGCCGCGAAAGTCATCAACGAATCCGTCGACAAGAACGCCAAGATCATCTTCGGCATCATGAAGGACGACAAGCTCAAGAAGGGCCAGATCCGCATCATCGTCATCGCGACCGGCTTCCCCGAGAGCGCCTATGCGGCGGCGCATGCCGCCCCGGAGCGTTCGCTCTTCGCGATGGCTCCCGAGCGGCGGGAGGAAGAGCGCGGGCGCATTTACCACGACGTTCTGAAGCGCGAGGAGAAAGAGGAGCGCAAGGAAGAGAAGAAGGCCGAGTCGGCCGCCGAAAAGGAGGAGCCCGTCGTTACGGCCCTTCCGAAGAAGCGCGAGGACGCGCCGCCGGCGCCGGAAGACGACGAGGCCTGGGGCGCGATCCCGGCATTCCTGCGCCGCCATAAGAAGTAGGCCAATGGCCTACTTCTTTCTCCCGGCGCTCGTTCGGAAAAATAAATAGGAATTTCTTTTTCGCTCGCTCGCTTGGTAGTAAGAAATGAGGAGATAGCGAAAACGCGGCGCCTTCGGCGCCGGTTTCGCTATCATCCACAGGGCTCGCGCTGCAGAAGGTGCCCTTCTGCAAACGAATCGCGCCCTCCATTCCACAGGGCGCAAATTCAATAGCTCGGGTATACTGCCCGTATGAAAGATCTCATCATCATCGGCGGCGGACCCGCCGGCGTCGCCGGAGCCGTGTACGCGGCGCGCAAACAGCTCAAGACCGCGCTCATCGCGGCCGAGATCGGCGGACAGTCCGCTGTCTCCGACGGCATCGAGAACTGGATCGGCACGCCGAAAATCGCCGGGACCGAACTCGCGAAAAATTTCGAGGCGCACCTCGCGGCGGTGAAGGGTGGCGCTGTGGAACTCGCGGTTGGCGAAGAGGTGGCGGCGCTCACGAAAGCCGACGGCGGATTCGCGGCGACGACGAAGGCGGGAAAGGCGTTCGCGGCGCGCGCGGTACTCGTCGCCTCCGGCGCGCGGCGCCGCAAGCTCGACATCCCCGGCGCCGCGCAGTTCGAAAACAAGGGCGTCACCTACTGCGCCTCCTGCGACGGCCCCCTGTTCTCCGGAATGGACGTCGCGGTCATCGGCGGCGGCAACGCCGGCTTCGAGACCGCGCTCCAGCTCCTCGCGTACGCGAAGTCCGTCACGCTCCTCCACCGGCATAAGGAATTCAAGGCGGACCCGGTCACCGTCGAGAAGGCGCGCGCGCATCCGCATATGCGGCTCCTCCCGAATTCCGAGCCCGCCGAAGTCGTGGGCGACCGGTTCGTCAGCGGCCTCCGCTACAAGGATCTCGGCTCCGGCGAGGTGAAGGAACTGCAGGTCGCGGGCGTGTTCGTCGAGGCGGGACTTATCCCGAACACGGATTTTGCCAAAGAACTCGTGGATCTCGATCCGGTCGGACGCATCGCCGTCAACCCGAAGAACCAGCGCGCGAGCGCCGAGGGCATCTGGGCGGCCGGCGATTGCACCGACGAGCTCTATCATCAGAACAACATCGCCGCGGGCGACGGCGTGAAGGCGCTCGAGGACGTCTACCTCTGGCTTAAGACGCGGTGAGAACAAACAATCCGCCCGCGCAGAGCGTGGGCGGATTGTTTGTGCGCGAGCGCGGGAAACCTATGCAGCGGCTTCGCCTTCGGGCGTTGCCGCGGGCATGGCCTCCGGCATCGGCATCGCTACCGGCGTTGCTGCCGGTTCTGCCGCGGGTGCGGCCGGCGCGGCGCCGTTCATATCCTGTTCAGGCATGATGGTCGGACGGTATGGTTTCGTTCCTTCGCGGAGCGCGGAAAAACAAAAGCCATCCAAATTGGCTGGCAATAGGTTTCGACCTGTACGCGCATCATAGCACGGGCAGATGTAGACCGACAACCCGTTCCGCGCTACCATTTGGCGGTATATGCCTCCGGTGCTCTCCATCATCATCCCGACTCTGCGGGAAGGAGGTTTTCTGGAACGCACGCTCAAAAACTTCGAAGGGCTCGGCATGCCGCACGAGATCATCGTGAGCGACGGCGGGAGCACCGACGAGACGCTCGCCATCGCCCGCCGCTACGCGGATCGCATCGTCGTGTGGGACAAACCGCGGCGGCAGACCTTCGGCGAAGCGAAGAACGCGGGCGCCGCGCTCGCGACCGGCGCATTCCTCGTTTTCATCGACGCCGACGTCATCATTCCGAAACCGCAGGCGTTCTTCACGGAGATGCTTGCGGCGTTCCGCGCGCACCCGGAGCGCGTCGCGATGACCGTGCCGCTCAAGCCCTGGCCGGAAAACCATTCGCTCATTGACGCGATTTTTTGCGAGCCTCTGAATTGGTTCTACATCATCGCGAACAACATCTTCCATTCCGGTAATTCGTCCGGTGAGTTCCAGATGGTGCGCGCCGATGCATTCCGGCGCCAGAAAGGATTTAAGGAATTCCTCGCCGCAGGAGAAGACAATGAGCTCTTTCGCGAGCTCGCGACGCACGAAGGCCGTACGATATCCTACCCAAAACTTTACGTTCGCCACTCGCTCCGGCGCATCCACGAATTCGGCTGGCTGGAGACGTACTTCGTCTGGATAAAGAACGGGCTCTCGGTGATGCTCCGCGGCCGGGCCGCCTACAAAGAATGGAAGGTCATCCGGTGAATTGACTTATAAAAATTCAAATAGTTTTATTATTTTCGGCGGGTTTTCTAATGCAAAATCGGAGCGAGGGTGCGCAAGAAAGCGTCCACCGAATGCTCCCAGGAATACCGGAGCGCCGTGGCACGGCAGTCCGCGGGAGAAAGCTCCAGGCATTTTAGGGCGTCATTTTTCAGGTCTTTTCCCAGGTAGCCGTCCTTCCCGGGCGTGATGATGTCCTTCGGCCCCATCACGTCGTGGGCCGCGACCGGGATGCCGCAGGAGAGCGCCTCCACGACGACGAGGCCGAACGTCTCCGTGCGCGACGGGAAAACGAGCACGTCGCAGAGGGAAAGCCAGTCGACGAGCTCTTTTCCGTGTTTGTAGCCGATGAATTTGTTTTTTCTCCCGTACTTTCTTTCCAATTTATCCCGCAGGGGGCCGTCCCCGATGACGAGCTTCGTGCCCGGAAGGTCGAGCCGCAGGAACTCTTCCGGGCTTTTTTCCGGCGCGAGGCGGCTGAAGTAGACGAAGACCGGCTTCGACAGGGGCGGGAGCGGCGGAGCCGGATTGCGGGCGAAATGCTCCACGTCGACGCCGAGCGGCACGACGGCGATATTCGTGAATCCCGTCGATTCCAGCTCCCGCTTCAGGGTCTCCGTAGACACCATCGTACGGGCGGCGGCGCCGTGGAACCAGCGCAGGTAGGCGTGGACGGGACGCAGGAGCCCGCGCAAGCGGGCGTCGACGTACAGCTGGAAGTGGCTGTGGTACCACGTCGTGAACGGTATGCCGCGCGCGCGGCACGCCGCGCGCGCGGCCAAGCCGAGAGGGCCCTCGGTCATGAGGTGGACCGCGTCCGGCCGGAACTCGTCGAGCGCGCGGGCGAGGCGGCGGCGCGGGAAAAGCGCGAGGCGTATCTCCGGATAGAACGGCATCGGCACCGTCATAAACTGTCCGGGCTCGATGACGGACACTTCGTGTCCGCGCTTCTTGAGAATGTCCAGATGCGCCTCGAGCACGCGCACCACGCCGTTTACCTGCGGCCTCCACGCGTCCGTCACGAACAGGATTTTCTTCATATCCCTTCTACGCGCCGGGCGCGCGGGTGTTCCCTTCCGCTTCGCGGTCGGCTTTGAGGAACTTCTCGCGCATATACCAGCTCAAGAGGTAGTACGCCGTGATGACGACGGCGACGAAGGCGATCAGATAGCCCGCGTTGTCGAGGATGCGCGTGATGCTCCCCCCGAGCGTCGCGCCGAAGAAGTAGCCGAGGAGGAGCAGGGTGCCGTACTGCAGGACGGCGACGAGCGCGCCGTAGGAAAAGAAGACGCGCAGCGGCATCTTCACCGTCCCGGCGACGACGATGAACGCCGAGGCGATGCCGTACGCGAGCTTGCCGATGAACATCGTCATACCGGGGCGCCGCGCCCAGAGGAGCCGCACGTTCTCGAGATGGTCTTCCGTAATGCCGATCTTCCTCATCATCCGCGCCGCGAACGCCGTCCGCCCGCCGAAGTAGCCGAGGGCGTAATAGAGCCCGTCGAGGCCGACGTCGCGGATGAAAAAGAGCGCCGCGAGAGCGTACATATTGAAATAGCCGAACGAAGCGAGCGTGCCCGCGACGAACGCGACGACCGGCCCCTCGATAAGCGAGAGCGGGACGAGTATCCAGTAGCGGTACAGGAGCACGAGGTGCGTGATGGAGTCGATCGACATCGTTTTCGTGAGTATACTACACGGCCCGCCCGCTCCGCCGGGCCGCGGAGGAGTGCTACGATGGGAGGATAATGAACCGCGTTCTGTTCTGCAGCGCCCTCGTCCTGCTTTTCGTCTCCGGCCTCGCCGCCGATGCGCCCGTCGCGGCGGCGAAAGCGCCGCCGTTCGAGGTTTCCGGCTGGATTCCCTACTGGCGGGAAGCGACGGGTACGGTCGATGTCCTGTCGCACCTGCAGGATTTCACGGCGGTAATGCCGTTCGGCTACATCGTGCAGAACGACGGTTCGCTCTACGACGCGTTCGGTATGAACGCCACTTCCTCCGCCTCGTCCGCGAACCTGCTCCGCGCCGTCACGCGGGCCGAAAAGGTGCGGCTCGTCCCCACGGTGATGTGGAGCAACGGCGCGGCCGTCGGGCGCACCCTGAAGAACGGCCCCGAGCGCCGAGCGCTCGAACGGCGCATCGCCGACCTCGCGAAAGCGCGCGGCTTCGACGGCATCGACATCGACTTCGAGAACAAGTCGGCCGCGACCCGCCTGTATTTCTCGCTCTTCCTCGAGGGGCTCTACGCGCGTATGGGCGACGAGTTCGTGTACTGCTCCATCGAGCCGCGCACGCCGCCCAGTTCGGTCTTCGCCGTTCTGCCGAAAAAACTCGAATACGCGAACGACTATGCGGCCATAAACAGATACTGCGACCGCGTGCAGATTATGGCGTACGACCAGGGCACCATCGACCTGACGCTCGACGCCGCGGCGAGTTCGACGCCCTACGTCCCCGTCGCCGACCCGCGGTGGGTGGAGAAAGTGGTGAATCTGGCCGCCCGGTATATTTCGAAAAAGAAGCTCATCATCGGCATCCCGACGTACGGCTACGAATACAACCTCATTCCGCTCGCGCAGGGATTCCGCTACGACCTCGACTGGGCGTTCGATCCCGACTACGCGACAGAGCTTGCGGGATCGCTCGGCATCATGCCGCGGCGCAACGCGGCCGGCGAGTTGAGCTTCACCTACGGAGGCGCGACGGAGCAGCTTGCGAGCGCCACTCCCGATCCGCTCCACATCGTCTGGTGGAGCGATGCGGTCGCCGTCCGGAACAAGATACACCTCGCGCAAAAGCTCGGCGTTCGCGGCGTGGCGATTTTCAAGATCGACGGCGGCGAAGACCCGGGGCTGTGGAACGTCCTTCCGGGGGTGAAATAATGCCGTTGGCGCCACCCTTCTCCGTACATTCGAAATCTCATTCTGCGGTGTCTGTTTGAAAATATCCGAACGGAACTACAAACCGAAACAAGCAAAACTCGGCCCCGTAATCACGAGTTGGGTATAGCGCCTCGGGTCGCCTTTTGATTACGGAGCAAGGGGCTTCAATGTGAATACTTTGTTGCCCCTTGTGGAGTTTTCAAAAGGCGACGCAAACCAAAAATTTCCTTTCCTTCATTCCCCGCCTTGCGGCGGAGGGGTGGGGGGAGGAGCCGAGCAAAGAAAATGCAAGGAAATTTTTGGGTTTGCCCGCGCGAGTCCGCGAGCGCGGTCGAGACGCAGTCAGCGGAATCGGGGCGTACGCTTCGGGTTCAAGCCACCACACGCTCCGCGCGTGCGAAGTGGGTTCGAGCAAAGTCTAATATCTCACCGCAGATAGACAAAACCGAACCCTAAGTTCGAATCCCTTTGCGGTCGAACGGCAGAGGGATTCGAACCGTTCCAAACGACGGCTTAAAATAAGGCACTCGGGTCTCTCCGATAAAAAGTATCCCTGGCGGAGAGGGTGGGATTCGAACCCACGAGGAGCTTTCGCCCCTGCCGGTTTTCGAAACCGGTTCATTCGACCGCTCTGACACCTCTCCGGTAAGGAGAGATTCTAGCATTTGGGCGCGAAAATGCTAGGATTCTTACACGTAAGACGGCCCCATCGTCTAACGGCTAGGACAGCGCCCTTTCACGGCGTAAATCGGGGTTCGATTCCCCGTGGGGTCACAAATTGAAACTTCTGCCGGATTGAGGGCGGCGGAGCCGCGCCGCGAAGCGGCGCGGGAATGGGCAACGGCAAATTGCGCCCTGCGGGCGCGGGCTAATTCGGAGGGCGGGCAGGATGCAAGAAATGAAATCGGAAATGGTACTTGTCGGTTTTGAATCCAAAATCTATTTATATGTCGGCTAAACCAAAATATTTTCTCTACGCGCGCAAAAGCACCGAGGACGACGACAAGCAAGTCATGTCCATCGAGGCGCAGCTTTTCGAGCTACGCGAATATGCGCGCAGAGAAAATATTGAAATTCTTGAGGAATTTCAAGAGTCGAAAAGCGCAAAGAGTCCGGGGCGGGATATTTTCGGCAAGCTGATGATGCGCGTCGAGAGTATGCAGGGCGTCGGGATTTTGGCGTGGCACCCCGACCGTTTGGCGCGCAATTCGATTGACGGCGGGCGCATCATCTACGCCGTGGACACCGCGCGGATTGTCTCTTTGCGCTTTCCGACATTTTGGTTTGAGCCGACGCCGCAGGGCCTCTTTATGTTGCAAGTGGCGTTCGGCCAGTCGAAATATTACAGCGATAATCTCAAACAGAACGTCGAGCGAGGGTTCCGCCAAAAACTGCGCCGCGGGGAGTGGCTGACGCGCGCCCCGTTCGGCTATGTGAATAATCCGCACACGCGGAATATTGAGCCGGACGCGGTGAAATCGCGGGTCGTGGCGCGCGCGTTCGAGGAGTACGTCACCGGAGCGCACACGCTGGTTTCGCTCTCGCAGTTTTTGGCGGAACACGGCGTGTGTACACAGGCCGGAACGCCACTTGGCAAAGCTTCCGTGGCGCGGCTTCTTTCCAATCGCGCGTATCTGGGATTTACCAAACATCACGGCGAATTTTTCCCCGGAAGCTTTGCGCCAATTCTTTCTGCAACCCTGTTTGAAGCCGTCCAAAAGAAACTGCATGAACGAGCACGTCCCCGCCACAGCCGCGTCCGCCATGATTTTCCGTTCACGGGTCTGTTCCGATGCGGCGAGTGCGGTGCCATGATTACCGCGCAGTGGGCGACCGGACGGCATGGCGGACGCTACCGCTACTACCGTTGCACCAAAAAGAACGGCAAGTGCGGTCAAGGGTATTTGCAGGAGGACGCGCTCGTCATGCAGACAAAGGAACGGCTCCAATCAGTGTCGCTCCCCGACGACTGGGCAGAGTACATGCTCGGCAAGGTGGAGGAATGGGACAAAGCCGAGAAGCAGTCGTCGGGGAGCCATGCCGAGCGGCTGAAATCCGAACAAAAGGAAATCGAACGGAAGCTTGACGCCCTCGTTGATTTGCATTTGAACGGCGATATTGAGCGCGCGGCGTATCTCACGAAAAAGGATGAACTGATGCGGCGCAAGCTTTCGCTCGATGCAAAAATGTCAGCCGCCCGACATGGCAGAAAGAATTGGGTCGAACCCCTGCGGCAGTGGATTTTGGATTCAAAACGCGCGGGGTTTCTGGCAGGCAGTACAAACTACGCGGAAATCCGCGAGTTTGTCCGTTCCTTCGGAACGAACCCCGCGTTGCGCGACAAGACCATTTCGATTTCATTTTGCCCGCCCTCCGAATTAGCCCGCGCCCGCAGGGCGCAATTCGCCGCCGCCCATTCCCGCGCCGCTTCGCGGCGCGGCTCCGCCGCACTCAATCCGGCAGAAGTTTCAATTTGTGAC